>JASHXK010000423.1 GCA_030043575.1 Terriglobales bacterium | reverse complement strand
TTGGCTTTGTCTGCGTGACACTCGGCGCACTTCTCCGGGGGAGTGTTCTTGTCGAGCGGCACAGGATGGACGCCGGCAAAAGCGAGGCTCGCGCCGGCGAAAATGGTCCACCCCACAAGGAACCGCACTACTCTGCTCACAACCTACCTCCAACCCTTACGTGGGTATGTGCACCCCGAATGCCGAAGCCGGCGTGGTACAAAAGGAGCAATTGAAGCCAGTGTAAGTTGTTTACTACCGGGAGGTTAATAGCTCTTCAGTCGTAGAGATATGGGGTGCTCTGGCAGCATAGCTATGGGCCGGATATGGGTCTTCACCCACACGCAGCGGTGGAAATCCCGCAGTAACTTTCGCGCCGATCTCAACCTGGCCGGGACTAGGATTGAGTCACTGCTATATGCTCCTGAAGATATTTGATTAGGCCGCCAACGGTGCCAATCCGCTGCAGCAATTCTGGGTCGACACGGCCGGGTGCCCCAGGTATCGCGCTTTTCGATACCTGGGTGGGAAACTTCCAAAACTCACGAGTCTCCGTGTGCCTCCGTGGTGAGGCCTTCTTCAGAACTCGTCCCGCGTCGTACCCAACACCTCTTTCACGCTCTTCTGATGCCCGTACAAAACCAGTTCACCGGTCTCGGTCGTGTCGGTTGTGCTGTCGCCGCAGGTGTTTTCGGCCACCAAGCCATCTTTCATTGCCTCCGCAATCGAGTACGCCTGCGACCTGAAACACGACTCCAGATTGTTGGTCGCCAACTCCACCTTCACCGTTTGCGGATCGGAATCCGGCAGCCTGAACGTGGCTGTACCCGTGCCATCCGTTCTGCTGCACATCCGGGCTTGATTGGCCACGATGGGTTCGGTGGACGGAAATACCACGCACACCAGCTTGGAGTGCATCGGACGGCCGGTCTTGCTGTCTAAGAGCACGATCTTCAGATCGGTGGCACTCGCAATGTGGACGAAGCCGGCCAGGAGAAACGACGCAGCGGCAATCTGCTTGAGGAATTGCATGGACGTGTGGCGATTCTGCCGCAGAGTATACCTCAGCTTGCCAAAAACGGGGCTGAATCTTCGGCAAAGCGCGCCGATCTATCCACTGCGGCTAATCCAAATCCACACCAGCGCGCAGCCTAGCGCGCCCACAAGCAACGCAATTTTCGCGTCGCGAATTCGCGCCAGCAGGAAAGCGGATTCGGTAAAGTCTTGTACCGGGGGAATGACGGCAAGCGCAGTCAAACTGAACGCCAGCTTCAATAGTGAACTGGTTGAGCCTGACCGGTAAATGAAGCTCAACGCCACGAGCAAGTAATACCCTTTGGTGTCCAGGTCGCCGAGCCGTTTTCTGATGCAGGACTGCGGGATAGTCTCCGCCAAGCAATTGCTCCGCTTCCAAGAAATTACCTATCGTCCAGATCGTACTCCAGATCGTCTTCGGGGTGTTATGCCGCAAGACTGTGGGTATTTCCCCGCCGCGTAGTTAGCCGAGGCGCCCTAAAACGTCTTATTTCCCTCGGCTTGGCTCAATCGGTCATGTCGGCATTCGAAGTGCAACGACGCATTCAGGCGCGCCGGCACAGCCATACCCATGACTGCACGAAGTCACCAATCCGGATCTGGAATTTCATTTCCAGCTGTCTTGAAGCGCTGCAGCTGCGTCATTCTCACTTTTTTCGCCTTGGTTCCATCGATCTCCGCGCAGACACCGGCTCCAGAGTTCCTGCCACTCGATTCCGCTCAGCCGGTATTGCAGAAAATTGCGTGCACCGGTAGCGCTTGTCCCGCTGCCAACATCGGCCCCGTGGACTGGACTGCGTGGCTGCAGAAGTCCGATGCGCAGATTCGCCAGCGTCTTGACACCGGCGAGGAAGACAGCCTGACCAACCTTCTCCGCTTCGGCGTCACCTACACCAAGGAATATCGCATCGACGACGAATACCTGGTCCTCTATGGGCAAAGCTCCCTAGTCAACGCTTTCGCTGAAAATCGCGCCGACGATCTTATCAAGGCTCTCGCCGCCTCCAATGCCAATCAGGGTTTCGTCGAGATGCGGGCCTTCGTCGAGAAGAAAGGCTATTCGCTTAAAACCCCGGCGGATCGCGCCAAGCTGAAAGCCTATCTGCTCGCCAATCTCGCGCGCATGCAAAAGGAGTTTCTGCAGCTGCGTGAGCAGGCCAAAACCAATCGCAGCCAGGAGTTCGAGCAGCGCGGCATCTCGCTCGACAGCAACCTCTGGCCCGACTACGACCTCGACCTCACTCTGCAAACCTTGCTGGACTCCGGCAAGCTGAAGCCCAACAGCATTCGTCGCGTGGCCATCGTGGGTCCCGGCCTCGATTTCGTCAATAAACAGGAAGGCGTCGACTACTATCCGCCGCAGGTCACGCAACCTTTCGCGGTGCTCGACACACTCTTCCGCCTCGGCCTCGCCAAGCCGGATGCCGTTGAGCTCTACACCTTCGACATCAGCTCGCGCGTGAATCTTCATTTGGATATGGCGCGCAAGAACGCAGCGCAGGACCAACCGTACACCGTGCAGCTGCCGTGGTACTCCGATGGCCGCTGGACCGAAGACTTTCGCGCGAAGTTTACGACTTACTGGCAACAACTCGGATCGCAGATCGGCAAACCTGTCGGGCCCATCCCCGTGCCGCAAGGCTCACCGGGCTTCGCAACTCGCGCCGTCAAAATCCGGCCCGAGATCGTCGCGCGCATCACGCCGGTCGACATGAACATCGTCTACCAGCGCCTGCCGCTCGCGCCCGACCAGCGCTTCGACCTCATCATCGGCACTAACATATTTCTGTACTACGGCGGCTTCGAGCAGGCTCTGGCACGGGTGAACATGGCTACGATGTTGAAGCCCGGCGGCTATCTGCTCTCCAACGACAAACTGGAAGACGCCGTTCCCGCGGGGCTGGAGCAGGCGACGACCACCGACATCCCCATGACCACCCCGCCCGTCATCACCGATCACATCTACGCCTACCGCCGCACGCCTTAAAATGCATGGCCGGCGTTCGTGCAGCGGCACGCACTTACCCTTGACTTGTCATCCTGAGCGGAGCGTCCGCTTGGCCTTTCCGATCCGCATTTTTTGCGGATCGGGCGGACGCGTAGTCGAAGGATCTGCGGTTTGTGTGACGCTGCGTCCCTGCGCGCTTCCTCACGTCATTGCGTGATATGCCTCACCAACGCGGCATTCCCGCCCCAGGCCTGAATCGCATAATT
>JASHXK010000422.1 GCA_030043575.1 Terriglobales bacterium | reverse complement strand
TACTTCGCCAAAGCATCTTGACTGCGGGAGGAACACGCTGGCAGTACACAGAAGGCGTACCCAATCCCGAGAGCGTTCCGCCGGAGTCTTACACGCTGGATACCGCGCTGCTCGAGCGTCCGGGAAATAAAGAGATTCAGCTCGATTTGTTTCTCGATTACGCGTCGAACGTAAAGCTCTACCCAAAATTTCAGGAGTACTTCCGCAAGTCGCAACCGCCTTTGCTCGCGATATGGGGCAAGAACGATCCCTTCTTCATCCCTGCCGGAGCAGAAGCTTTTAGGCGCGATCTGCCTGGTGCAAGGGTTCAGCTTCTCGATACCGGACACTTTGCGATAGAGACGCACGTCACCGAAATTGCAGTCGCCATGAAGGACTTCCTCCACGCAAACCATATCTCGCGCCGGAGCGGAGAAGGTGCGGTCGCATGATGAATTCGTCCCAAGATCCGACCATGGTTCTGGTCCATGGAGCGTGGGCCGATGGCTCGTCCTGGATGGAGGTAATCCTCCGATTAGAAGAGAAGGGGTTTGAGGTTACTTGCGCCCCGATTCCGCTTACTTCTTTCGCTGACGACGTTTCCGCGTTGACTCGCGCGATCGATCGAACGCGTGGGCCTCTCGTTTTAGCCGGTCACGCTTACGCAGGAGCCGTAATTGGTGCTGTGTACGAGGAACGAGTAAAGGCGTTGGTCTATGTCGCAGCGCTCGCGCCGGATGAGGGTGAGACCGTCGGGCAGGTCTTTTATCGCAACCAGCCTCATCCACAAGCACCGAAGCTGACGCCAGACCAGTACGGATTCATATGGATGCCGAAAGAGGGTTTCAGAAGCGCTTTTTCCCAACATGCAAGCGAAGCCCAGATCTCGGTATCGGCCGCTGTACAAAGACCTATCGCGCTGGAGTGTATTCAGACGCCGGTTCCCAGACCCGCATGGAGAGGGAAACCCTCCTGGTACCTGATTGCGGAGGAAGATCGCATGATCAACCCTGAGACGCAGCACTTCATGGCGGAGAGGATGGCTGCTACCACACGGTTCTTCTCCGTCGATCACACGCCTTTACTTAGCGCTCCGGACAAAGTGGTGGACATCCTCGTCGAGGCAGCCCGCAGCGTAAGGGTGAACCAGAGCTTGAGATTCAGTCGCTCATCGGCGTAGAGGCAATGCGCCACGTTGGGATCCGCTAAAACAAAGCACATTAAAGAGGAGGGCTTGTGAATTTGGTTGCCATAGTTACGGAGCCGGCCACGGCATTGGTCGCTCCACGTCGATCCGTCTGGCTCGCGATTTCTCGGCGAGTGGATTGGCCGCACGAAATACCCACGCGTTCAAGAGGTAACCGAGGCCGTCAAGGCTGCGGGAGTGGAGCCGCTGGTTTGCGATCTCGATCTGAGCCGACCCGAGTCTGCGGAAAGCATCGTCCGGCGAACTCTCGATCGTTTCGCCAGGATCGCTGCAACGCTGACATCGCCGGCGGCCGAATGGATGACGGGTACATCGATCCGGATAGATGGCCGCGAGATTAAAGGCATTAAGGAGTATCACGCAATGGAGCGCCGCTCTTTTCTCGGTGACGTGACGGCCGCATCGTTCGGTGTCTTGCTAAAGCGCGCTTTTGCTGAAGCACCCCACGGGGCGAGAGAGTCGCCGGTCGGTGAAAACTCGTTCGAAGACTCGACTGTCGAGGTTTCGGGTAACACCGTATTCATCCGTCGGTATGGAAACGGACCAGCCATTCTTCTAGTTCACGGTTTCCCACGCACGAGCCTGATGTGGCGATATTTAGCACCGAGGCTTGCAGGGACTCACACCGTGATCTGCGTAGACCTGCGCGCTTATGGACGCAGCGGGACACCCGCGTCTACCGAAGACCACTATCCGTACTCAAAACGGGCGATGGCACAGGAACTTGTTGAAGTCATGGCCAAGCAGGGTTTTCCAACCTTCACGCTGATTGGCCATGATCGCGGAGGTCGCGTCAGCTATCGCATGGCGCTGGACCACCCGAAGAACGTGGAGCGTTTGGCCGTATTCGACGTGATTCCGATCCTGGAAGCCTGGAGCCGAACCGATGCGCGCTTTGCTAAGACTTACTGGCCCTGGATCTTGCTGTCGCAGAAAGAGACGCTTCCCGAGAGTTATCTGCTCGGCTCTCCTGAGGCAGTCTTTCATAACCCGTTCGGCCAAGGCTCCTTCGGCCCGGAAATTCTTGAGGAATACGTTTCAACCTATCGCGATCCAGCCCGCGTACATGGCATCTGCGAGGAATATCGGGCGGCGGCCACGATCGACGTGGAACATGATCGGGCCGACAAGGGAGCGTCGAAGAGAATTGAATGTCCGATGCTTCATCTCTGGGCTGAAGGTGGCCCGCTCGATACTTTCTATGCGCAGGAGGGAGGCTCGCTGGGAATCTGGAGACAATGGGCTCCGCAGGCGCAAGGACAACCGATGAAAGGAGGTCACTTTTTTCCAGAAGAGAATCCCGACGACACCGTTGTCCTAATAAAGCGGTTCCTTTCTGCCTGAGTCATTCTTGGTCTTTATCGATGGCGCTTACTGTCGAACAAGGTAAAGAAATTCGTCAGACCCAAACCAGTAGTGCGATCGACTGCTTACGCTCGCACTGGCCCGAGTACCTGATGGAAGTAGCCGAGGTCGGCATATATCTGTTCTTCACTTGCGTCTTCGCGAGCATCTTGCTCTCTCCTGCAACGCCGGTCCGGCCTCTCGCTGATAGCGACGTAGAACGGCGCGCCCTCATGGGACTGGCTGTGGGCGCCACCGTGGTTGCGATTGTTACAAGTCCGTGGGGCAAACAGTCGGGTGGACATTTCAACCCAGCGCTCACCTTGGCCTTTTATCGCTTGGGCAAAATGAGTTTGCCGGACGCCATCTTTTATATCTTCGCGCAATTCTGGGGTGCAATCATCGGTGTTTGCATCGCCCGGTACTTGCTGCCCAGTACAGTCAGTGGCCTCGCGGTCCGCTATGCGGTGACCACGCCGGGCGCCCGTGGCAGCACATTCGCTTTCGTCGGCGAACTGGTCATCTCTGCGGTCTTGATGTTCACAGTACTGGTGACGACCAACAGCGAAAGATTCAGCAGCTATACGCCATACGTGGTCGGTTTGTTGTACACGAGCTTCATTATTGTGGAGGCGCCACTTTCTGGAATGAGCATGAATCCCGCCAGAAGTTTCGCTCCCGCATTGCATGCGAACCACTGGCATGCGTTATGGCTCTATTTCCTGGCACCGAGTTTGGGGATGCTCATCGCCGCAGAGGTTTTCATGCGTGCTCGCGGCGGAGTTCCGCCCTACTGCGCAAAGCTGCATCACGCCAACAATAAGCGATGCATCTTCTATCACGGAGCAGCTCCCAGTTCTGCCAGCCGATTCCAATAAGGATGATTGACATGCACAACGCACAAGAGCCTTCTGCAGATAAGTCGATTAGAAACACAGAGCCCGAGGAGTACGACGTGGTGATCCTTGGAGGCGGTACCGGCTCAACCGTGGCTGCCTGGACGTTTGCCGGTGAAGGGAAGCGCGTTGTCGTAATTGATCGCAAATACATCGGCGGATCATGTCCTAACATCGCTTGCTTACCGAGCAAGAACATCATCCACAGTGCCAAGGTGGCGTCCTATGTTCGTCGAAGCGAAGAATTCGGCATTACTCACAATGGCTTCACCGTTGATATGGCGCGTGTGCGGGATCGTAAGCGCAAGATGGTCACCGGTCTGAACGAGATGTATCTGGACAGCTACCGGAAAACCGGCGCCGAGTTCATGTTTGGAAGCGGGCGATTCATAGCACCGAGAACTGTGGAAGCTACTCTGGCCGACGGCACGACTCGCCGTTTACGGGGCCAGAACGTAATCGTCAGCACAGGTACACGCGCTTTGATGGGCGCGATTCCTGGTCTTGCCGCGGCGCAGCCGCTCACGCATATAGAAGCGCTTGAACTCGACGAGGTGCCGAAGCATCTCCTGGTGCTTGGCGGCGGCTACGTGGGCATGGAGCTGTCGCAGGCAATGCGACGATTTGGCAGCAACGTAACGGTAATCGATCCAAACACACGGTTGATGTCGCGCGAAGATGAGGATGTCTGCGCAGCTCTTCGCAGCGCGCTCGAAGACGAAGGTATCGAAGTCGTTCTCAATGCACGCACTAAGCGCGTCTCAGGCAGATCAGGAAGCTCGGTGAATGTTGTCGTCGAGCAAAGCGGAACTCAACGGACTTTGACAGCAACACACCTGCTCGTCGCCATAGGACGCGTCCCGAACACCGAGGGACTTGGCCTGGAGTTGGCTGGCGTTGAGTTGACCGATCGCGGATACATCAAGGTCAACGAGCGGCTACAGACCAGCGCTCCCGGTGTTTGGGCAATCGGTGAGGTTGCTGGCAGCCCGCAGTTCACACACATCAGCATTGACGATTTTCGAGTAGTCCACGCCAATCTGACCGGCGGCAGTCGCGTGACTACGGGAAGACAGGTTCCATATTGCATGTTTACCGATCCTGAACTCGCACGTATCGGAATGAATGAAACGGAAATGAGAACGCGCCGAATCTCATATCGCTTGTTCAAGGTGCCAATGGACGCCGATCTGCGCACACGGACGCTCGGTGAGACTCGCGGCTTTATGAAGGCGTTGGTCGACACCGAAAGCGATCGCATCCTCGGCTTCACAGCCTTTGGTGTCGGCGCGGGAGAAATCATGGCAGCCGTCCAGGTTGCGATGATCGCAGGATTGCCTTACACCGCGTTGCGCGATGCCGTCCTGACTCATCCAACCTTGGTCGAGGGTTTGATAGCGCTATTCTCTTCAATAGGAGAGTTGCACCGGCCTGCCGAACTCAGCTCACCGTCTGCGGCTTGATCTCTGTATTGAGCGATCTCCGTGATTCCAGCTAAGGTGGTTCGCACGCCTCGGTTCGGAACAGACTTAGAACCCTGTCAGCATCACAGCGGGTCCTGCGGCCATGCTTCCGCGAGGCAAAAGGCGGCATCGTGAACATATTGTCTTCGAGTGGCCAGTCGGCGGCGCCGACGGCAACGGTGACTGCTTGCCCAGAACAACGAGAGTACGCAACAACACCCAATACCTTATGTACGCGCCACTCCCACTCCCGCGAAGATGAGTCTCACCACCGTAATGTCGTCTTCCTGTCCGAATCGCTGCGCCGCTTCGGCGACTTTCACCGGCGCCTCTCTGCTGAGGGCCCGCATCCTTTCAGACCCGAACATCTCTCCACTCTCGCTTTGGGCTTCCACCACCCCATCTGACAGAAACGTCATTGTATCCCCGGGCTCGAGCTGCAGCGACGTCTCGGGATACCCCCTCTCCTTCACCAGATCCAAAGGCAGTCCCAGCGGCAGCCCTGGTTCAATCATCACCTCTTCACCGTTCCAGTATGGCGCCAGATGTCCCGCGTTCGCACCCGTCATCTGCCCATCTGCTGTAATCCGTACGCACAGGCAGGTCACAAATCCACCATCGGATGAAACAGCGAGCTGGGTATCCAGACGGCCGAGGATCTCTGCAGGGGAGAGATTTTCTTGAGCCAGGCTTCGCAGTGCGCCGATCGCCTGCGTTCCTGTCATTGCCGCCTTCAGTCCTTTGCCGCTCACGTCGCCCACCACGATGAGTGTTGCGCCGTTCCTCTGTTCCAGTACCTGATAGAAATCGCCGCTCACTTCCTGAGCTGGATAGTACGCGGCCTCCACCGCGTAGCCGGTGACCTGTGGCAGGCATTCGGGAACCAGCCTCCTTTGGATCACACGCGCGGCATCCAACTCTGCGGCTGCCCGCGCCTGCTCCTGGCTCACGCGCGTGAATCGAAAGAACATCACCACGCCAATCGCCAGCACGAACAGAAAATCCCCAAGATCCGCCAGCTGTAGCGGCACCGGGCCCAGCATGATCGGATTGTCCAGAAAATCAGCAGAGCCCCAGTGCAGATAGATTGACACTGTCCCCAAGTCGTAAAGAGACGCGGTCGCGAGAGGCAGCAGGCTCGGGAGGATGAGCCATCCCGCCTCGCGATTTCCGCGTCGGTACCAGAGCAGCAAATATACCGGCAGCAGCGCCGCCGCCGGCAGGATCACAAGCGCTTCCACCAGCAGATACTCGCCACTGGGGACGTATCCCGCCCACGTCAGCCCGTTCAGCACCATTGGTGTCAACAGCAGCCCCTCGTACACGCGCCAAGGCCAGCGCACTCGCTGACCTGAAAAGCGGAACGTGAACTCGATCTGCGCAATCGTGAGCAGGTACACCATCGGGTCCGCAACCAGATTGTTCAGCGCAAGCGGCGCCAGTCCCGTCTGCACGCAGGCCAGCACGAGGTTCGATATGCCCAGCAGCAGAAGATACAGCCCCAGCCACAGATACTCTGCGTGCTTCCTCTGGCTGCGAAACAGCGCGAAGGCCGCAATGGCCGCCAGCATAAGGACAAGATTGATCGCGATCGAGGGCAGCGCCGGGTATAACCGAGCGCTCTCCATCGCCGCGCGCTGGTTCTCAATCGCCTCCTGCGTCCCCAGGGAGCACGCCAGAAAAAGCGGCAAGTGCCAGGTGGTGTACACTTTCGGTGCATTCGTACGGATTGCCAGCGTGATCTCGGCCGCATTTCCCATCACCGGGATCACCTGCTCCACCGGGCGCCTCACGGCGAACTGGTTCTGGATGCTCGGTCCTGGCTGCTTCTGCCCGTTGATATACAGCTCATACGTTCCTACGCCGGCATCGATCAGCAAATGCACATCCGAATGCCCCGAATGGAGGACTATTTGCCGCCGGAACCATTCCCACCCTGGTCGCGCCGCGCCCAGGTCGTCCAGCTGTACCGTCTTCCACGCGCTGTCGTCGAGGGCCGGCCGTGCCCAACTCAGGTTGTCCCCGGTCTCCTGCTTCCATCCCGCGTCGATGTCGATCGTTCCGGACGTCCATTGCGTCGCATTCACCGGCGCTTCTGCCGCGCATCTTTCCAACGCGCCCACCGCCAGCAGCACTAGCATCGCCGCGCCCAAAAGCCGAGCCCTACACACGTGCTACCCCCTCACGCGGACACGCCACTGTTAGCCCGCAATCTTGTCCTCGTGCCCTAAGGGCCGCGCGGTTGCCGCGCTAGGTGGCCCAGCGGACTGCTGCTGTAGTGCCACGCACGGTCGAGCGAACGAGCGCTGGCTTCAGGAGTGCCGCTGCAGACGAAAGTAATGGCACCGTCGGGATTAGGCTCGAGGGTCACCCTTGAGGTGGTCGGCGCCGCCGATCACTCTCAGGCGCCCTCTGGAGTCGAGCGCTATCTCTGCACTATCTCTGCACTATCTCTGCACCATCTCT
>JASHXK010000421.1 GCA_030043575.1 Terriglobales bacterium | reverse complement strand
CGCCGGCGCTCTCGGTTCGCAGGTCGTCGAGTTCGCGCATCGCCAAATGCAGGATGCGGCGCTCGCGTGACGACATGGGCGCGAAGGCATACGGCAGGCCGGTCTCGCGCACGCGTTGTGCTGCGACGTCGGCTGCCAGACGCAGCTCCTGCAGGCGGGCGGAGCGAAAGTTCTGGCAGTCGAAGCTGATCTTCTCGTGCTCGTCGGGAGTGAGGCGCAGCATTTCCTGCGCAACCTGCTCGAAGGCGCGCAGCAGCTCGCCACCGTTCTCCAGCACCAGCGGACTGTCGGCGCCGGAGAGTTCGACGAGGATCTCCGGACGCTCCCATTCGCGTTCGGCGCCCACCACCGGATCAACGGTGATCTTGTAGCGCAGGCGAAAATCTCCCGCGGCGAAGACGTTGTTCAGCAGTTCGCTGATCTTTTTGGCGGCGGCGACTTTGTCGGGTATCGGCATCTTAAGAACCGTTTTTCACCACGGAAGCACGGAACGCACGGAATTCCAAACACCAGACTGCTTTCGAAATCGCAGAGCTTCCAGCACCTGCTCACCGCACCTTAAATCAATTCCGTGTCTTCCGTGCTTCCGTGGTGATCCAAATCCTACTTGCCTGCCTTCTTGCGCGCGCGTTTTTCCATCTCTTCGCGCATCTCGCGGCCCAGACCGGTGCGGTTCATGATGTACTGCTGCGCAATGCCAATGATATTGCCCACAATCCAGTACACGCTCAAGCCCGACGGCAGATTCAGGCTGAACCAGCCGATCATCAGCGGCATCATCAGGGTCATCATCTGTTGCTGCTTGGGATCCATGCCCGAGTTGGGTGTCATCTTTTGCATCAGGTAGGTGCTGATAACGATGACGGCGGGCACGATGTAAAACTTGTCCGGCGAAGACAGATCGTGCAGCCACAGAAACGACGCCTGCCGCAGCTCAATCGCGTTGGCCAGCATGGAATAAAACGCCCATAGGAAGGGCATCTGGATCAGCAGCGGCAGACAACCGCCGGCCGGATTGACGCCCTCGCGCTTGTAGAGCTCGCCGATCTCGGCGTTCATCTCCTGGCGCTTGGGATCGCGCATGGGCAGCTTCTTGTACCTATCCTGGATGGCCTTCATCTGCGGCTGCAGCTTCTGCATCTTCAGCGCCGACTTCATGCTGGTGATGCGCAAGGGCAGCAGCGCCAGGTTGATGATGACGGTCAGGATGATAATCGAGACGCCCCAGTTGCTGGCGACGTGCTCGTGCGTCCACTTCAGCCACAGGAAGAGCGGACGCGCGACCACGCTAAAGAAACCGAAGTCCACGACGTTGCGCAGATCAGGACCGTCCATCTGTCCCGGAGCGGTATTGGAGCGCACCGATTCCAGAACGTTAAGCGCCTTCGGGCCAACGAAAAGCCGCTCCCTGCTGACGCCGGTGTTGTCGCCGACCGCGGCGCCCAGCACGTCGTAGGTGACCACGTTGTTCGGGTCGGGATTCTGGGGATTCTTGGGCACCGTGACCGTGCCGTGTTGCGTCACCATCACGGCGGTGTCGGGATTGTCGGGCAGGAAGATCGCCGCGAAGAATTGATCCTGCGGACCGGCCCAGTTGAAGGGCCCGCGGATGGTATTGCCGCCGCTGACCTTCTTGATGGCAATCCGTTCCACTTTGCCATCGGCCATGTACTCGACTTTCTGCGACGCGTAGGCAGGAGCGGTGGCTTCATCGCCCAAGGCCGCGGGCCACATGGGATAAGCCTGCACCGGCTGGCCGTTGCGCGTGACCGACGTCTCAATGGAGATGACGTACGTCTCACCGAACACGAAACTCTTGCGCACGGAGGTGTCGCCGCTGGCGTATTCGTAGTTCAGCTCTCCAGGAGCGGCGAGGTTGCCACTGGCGCTCGCCACATAGAGCGCCGAGTTGATCTGGTTGCGAAGATTGTCGTCGTAGGTGAAGAGGCTGAGCGGATACCCGAATTTCGTTGCTTGTTTATTGACCAGGTCGAGCGGCTTCCCGTCGTCATCTTTGTATTTCTTGAGAATCCACGATTTGACCTGAGCGCCGCGATTGGTGAAGACGATGCGGTAGAGATTGTTCTCGACTACGGTCTCGACTTCGCTGCTGGCAGCCTTCGCTTCAACCGGCTTGGCAGTGCCGCCGGGTTGATTCGCGCTTGGCGTTGGCGAGGATGACGCAGGCGCCGGCGTCTGAGTTGACGGCTGCGCGCTTTGGTTTGCGGTCGAGGTCTGCTGCGTCTCGGGTTTTTTCTTGAACAGGAAGATTTGGCTGATGATGATCAGCGCAAAGGTGACGGCGAACACCATCAGCATGCGTTTGTCGCCGCCGCCGCCACCGCCGTCTGATTGGGGATTGCGATATTCAGCCAAGGGTCAATCTACCGTGCACGCTGTTAGCTCTTAGCCGTTAGCTCTTAGCAACCGTCTCAATCCCGGGTGCTTGCTTAGAGCTAAAGGCTAATAGCTAAGAGCCCGAACCTCTCACCTGCATCCGTCGCGACTCCACCATCGGCACCAGGTCAACTCCCGCGTGCGCAAAGGGATGGCAGCGCAGCAATCTCCTAAGCGCGAGCCATGAGCCCCGCAGCACGCCGTGGCGCTCAACCGCTTCCATCGCGTACTCTGAGCAGGTCGGCACTAAGCGGCAGGAGTGCGGCAGCATCGGCGAGACGAGTCTCTTGTACATCCGCAAGAGAGAAAGCACCACTTGCTTCATTTTGCCTCCGCCGCTCGCGCCCGCTGTTCGGCCAGCTTCAAGCCTCGCGACACCTCGCTGAGCAGCTGATCGAACGGCACCGTCAGCACGCTCTTGCGCGGATTGAACACCACGTCGACCGGTCCTTCGCACAGCGGCGAGAGCCGAACCGCTTCGCGCATCCGGCGCTTGATGCGGTTGCGATCGACCGCTCCGCCCAGCACCTTGCCGACCGTCAATCCTACTCGTGGACCATCCTGCTGCACGGCCTCGGGCGCGCGCCGCAGGAAAAAGATCGTCATGTTGCCCGTAAACTGCCTTCGCCCGTTTTCGTACACCCGCTGAAAGTCGGCGTGCTTCAGCAGGCGTCTCGACTTCCCCCATCCCCGCGATGGGCCGGCGGGCTTGGGAGTCTGGCCGCCGCGGGCAGACACGTTAGCAGGCATTCAGCGCTCGCCTCCGGGCGCCGGAAAGCTTTTGGCACACGGCTCGGCGACCCTTACAAATTCCATCGGATAAGGCTGCGTTTAGCGCAGGATTCGGCTGCTGTGGTTTACTCGCGATAGCCAGGTTTCACGGAGACGCGCTTGCGTCCCTTGGCGCGACGGCGCGACAGCACCGCCCGGCCGCTCTTGGTCTTCATGCGAGAACGAAATCCGTGCGTCTTTGAGCGGCGACGACGGTTGGGTTGGAATGTGCGCTTCGGCATGCGAAAACGGCGCTCCTCACTAGCTAAAATTTCGAATGAGCAAACGAAAAGTATACCGGGCGGTAAGGGGAGATGGCAACTTGGAGACTTCAGCGGTAGTGGCTCAGCTTGAAATTGCTATGGCTCGTTTGCGGGGACGGAATGACGATCCAACTTGGCTGTTGCTTCTGGCCGGTACCACACCTCGCGATAGCGGAGGCTGAAGAGGATGCCCACGGTCACCAGCGCGATGAACGTAAAGGTACTCGCCTCGGGCCCAGGACTTCCGCCGGTTAGCCACGCCGGTCCGGAGAACTGTGAGTTGAAGAGATTGTGATACGGCGCGAAGCCGCTGTCATGCACGCCATAAAAGAAGGTCAGGCCCCAGTCGTATCCGGCGTGAAAGCCGACGGCGATCCACATATCGCCACTGCGGCGGATGAACAAACAGAGCAGAAGTCCAAAGAGCACGACCACCAGGACTCCGGTAAGCGTCTCACCCGGATTGAGCATGTGCGCCAGCCCGAAGAGCGCCGACATCAGAATCGCCGCCGGCCAGAAACCGATGCCCGTGTTTAGGGTGAAAAGCGGATATCCGCGAAACACCGATTCCTCGCACAAGCCGATGATCACACAAGTACCGGCCCAAGCGAGCGTAGCGGTCAGGATGGTGGCGCCGTGAATCGCCAGGCCAGTAATGCGGAAGCCGTGCAGGGCAAAGATTGCCAGCAGCGGGCCGCTGATCGAGAGAAAACCCAGCAGCGCGCCCAGCCAGAAATTCTTCCGCAGCGCCAACCGCAGCGGCAGCCCATAATCGGAGATCTCTCGACGCTCGATGCGGGCCATGACTGCGGCGGCGATCATGATGTACACGAACCCAAGGCCTTGAGCCCAGGCAACAGGGCCGGGCATCAGCACGTTGGACGTCCCGTACTGCCCTAGCCGCGGAGCGATGAGGGATTGGATCGTCACCAGGGCGGCGTAGATTGCCAGAAAGATCAGCAGTCGCCAGCCGGCGCGTATGCCGTTTTGGCCGACGAAGACGGGCCTCAGCCGGGAGCTGGAGCGCGGCCGCGGTTGGGCAGGATCCGATGCCGGCAGAAATGGTGTCTGCGGATCCATGCGGAATCTCCTTCTAATGCTTCATGATAAGGCTTCTATTAGTGCGCGCAGGATTAGGGCTCCGATATTGGGCCAAGTTGAACTTGGGTACACAGCAGAATCATGCATCGCGACGATCCTGCGCGTTTACTATCCAGTACACATTGTCGGCGAAAGTAAGAAAACTAATTTTGTCAGTTTATGTGAGTAGAGACGGTTTGTCCGCGCCCCTGCGACTCCCACGGTGCGGCGGTTGCCCGGCGCATCCACAAGACGATCAGCTCGGCGCGGCGCTGCACCCCAAACTTGCTCAACAGGTTGGAGACATGGAACTTGACCGTGCGCTCAGAGACAAACAGCTTGGCGGCAATCTCTTTGTTAGACAGGTTTTCCAGCAGCAGATCGAGGACCTCGCGCTCGCGGCGGCTGATTCCAATGCCAGGATTGAGCGCTTCGCTGCCGTGAAGTTCGGGCAGGATCGATTCGAGAAAGGCGGTCAGGAGTTCGCGCGGGATCCAGTGTCCTCCGCCGGCGAGTTCGGCTGCTGCGCGCGGCAATTCCCGCTGCGCCCGGCTGTAAGAGAGCACGCCTTTCACGCCCAATCGCAGCAGCGCAAACGTTTGGGAAGGATGGAGCTTAGGGACGAGAGCCAGCACGGGTAGCTGCGGCTGCTGATGGCGCAGGTTGCCGACGAATTCGAGGCAGGAATCCGGATCGCTGCAGTCGACGATGGCGAGGGAGACGGCGTGGCCATTTTTGCCGGCTGCGGGATTGGGCAGGCGAAGCTGGGAGTGGACCGCGACTTCGAATCCGGCGCGGGTCAGCAGGCGCAGAAAGCGTTCCTGCGCGACCAGATGCTGGCAAAAGAGCAGCGCCTTGCGTCGGCTGCGATGGACGGGGGAGCGGTCGTTGGTTAAGGG
>JASHXK010000420.1 GCA_030043575.1 Terriglobales bacterium | reverse complement strand
CCAATGAGCCGCCTGGCCGGCCATGTCGCCGAACTGCCGGGCTGGGCGAAAGAGACCTTCACCAAGGAAGTTTTGGAGTTCGACATGGACAACTTCGTCCCCTTCGACCCAAAGACGCGGCAGGAGGTGCTGGACGCCTTCGATAAGAACGCCAAAGCCGGACGCGAGGCCCTCGCCGCCGCCAAGGACGAGGATTTTCCCGTGATCTGGAGCCTGAAGAACACCAAGGGCGATACGATTTTCGCGATGCCTCGCGCCGTCTGCTATCGCAGCATGGTGATGAGCCACATGATTCACCATCGCGCGCAGCTGGGGGTTTACCTGCGGCTGAATGAGATCGAGATTCCCGGGATGTACGGCCCGTCAGCCGACGAGATGAAGTTCTGGACCGAAGCCCAGACGGCGAAAGCATAATGGCCAGCGTGAGCTAGCAGTAAAACGGGTGCCCCACCCAAGCAGTATTCGCTTGGGTGGGAGGATCTACTATGAGGCAGTGGATAGTGAAATGAAAGAGAAGCAAGCCGGCCAGCCGAAGAGTCGCACGCCACCTACTGAGATGATGCTGCGAGTT
The DNA here is from genome assembly GCA_030043575.1 of Terriglobales bacterium. GTDB lineage: Bacteria > Acidobacteriota > Terriglobia > Terriglobales > Acidobacteriaceae > Bog-257. Next base: position 4,003 of record JASHXK010000420.1, on the reverse strand, counting down.
AAGCGGGCACAAGGGCAGGCGCGAAAGTACGTTGGGCCGCACGAGTCTCTTGCTGACGAACTCCTGGCCGAGCGTTGCCAGGCGGCGAAGGACTCAAGCTGGGCGTGCGAATCCATCTGATTCGCTAGCCTTGGGCATCTCCACTACGGCAACCGTTGCGCTCTCACGCCGAACTGCGCAGCCGCCCACTGCTGTAATGCCGCTTCATGCTTCTTGAACTGCATGGCCACGACGATCAGCGCAATTCCCAGAAAGCTGAGCACGAAGGGAAATGCGACGGAGTCGCGGAAGTATCCATAGGCTTCGTTACCGAGGTAACAGAAAACGCCCAGCCCGCCGAAGATCAGAAATACCTTACGCTGAATGACAAGCGCGACGGCGATCATCGCCAGATGGATCAAGCAGTATCCGATCTTCGCCAGTTGGTTGCCGCTGTCGAGCAGCGACAGTCCACCGGTAAAGGTCAACAGCCCGAAGAGATATCCCCAGAACGAAAAATCAAGCGTGGTGCGCCGGTCCAGCAGGTAGGAAACGATCAGCATCGCCAAGCCGAAGGCGACGGAAATCTTGCACATCTCCTGCCATGTCCAGTTTCGTTTGAAGATCAGAGCGGTCGCATCCATCGACATGTACCAGAGCGCGTAAGCTGCCGGCGCGGTGAGGAAGGGAAACGGAAAGAAGCGCAGCGCGACGATAGCCGCCACGACGGTTGCGACCTCCATCAGCACCCAACTGGCGTTGATGTAGGGATGGAAGCGCGTGTAGCTGCCGGGATCGGTCGAGGGCCAGAGATGAAATTGTCGCTCCAGACCGTAGACGGCGAGCGGCACCATGCACACTGCCATGGTCACCAGCAATCCGGCCGGGATTCGAAACATCGGCCTGTTCCAGAGGCGCGCGCCAACGACAACGAATATCGCGGCATATGCGGCGGCAATGGCAAACAGCTGCCAGCCCTGAAAGGAATCCCAGCCGCTGGTCATGAACCAGCCCATCGCACCGATAACCAGCAGCGAGCCGAAATAGTAGCCGACGTGCGCAGCTTCGAAGCGAGGCTCGGATTCGGTTGCGGTGGAAAGCTCGGTCCACAGGCGGCCGGTGATTTCAGGCGAAAGACCGGCTCCCGTGACTGCCTTTTGCAGCTGCTCCTCGCCGATCTGGATCGTGCGCTTCTTCACAATGCTCGGGATTGGCGGAAGTATAGTGCGCGAGCGCGGCTCTGTACACTAGCAAAAGGCGCTGCCCGCACAATGCGGCGAATGTACTACTTCTCGCGTCGCAAGTAATCTCCCGGTGTCAGGATTTGGATCCCGCGGAAAGGATTTAGCTCAAGCAGGTCTTGATCTCCACTGATTACGAAATCAGCGCGGCCGCTTACCGCAGCTTCGAGAAATTTGTCGTCGTTCGGATCACGCGATGCCCGGATCCGATCCGCAACATCGACTAACTCGATGAGTCCTCTAAGGCGAATCAACAGGGCATCCCTGGCGTGCTGCAAAACATATCGATCGAACTTGGTGGAACACAGTTTTGTTGTCAGCTCTCGCATGGTTGCAGAGGTCGCAACTAACTGGCCATTGGTTAGCGCAGTTTCTAGCGCTTGAGCTGGGGTGGAAGTTGCGAAGAGAAGGGCGCTGATCAGGACGTTGGTGTCGAAGACAACTCGCTCATGCTTCATCGCTGCTCAGAAGATCAGCGAGGCGTTCTTCCGTGAGGCCATTCGCGGCGCCCTGTCCTGCGACCGCATTTCTGAGATCGAGAAAGGTACGAATGTTGCCCGCCCTCATCCGCTCATACTCTGAAATCGACAGCACAACCGCAACGTCTTTTTCCTGTCGGCGAATGATCACAGGTTCCTTCTGCGCGTCATCGAGAATGGCGCCAAACCGATTTTCTGCTTCTGCAGCGGCGATGGTTTTCATGAATACGATCTCCTCAGCCGGCGGCTAAGAGCTCTCAGCGCCAGAATATCACGGTGGTAGAGCAAGGTATCGTGGCCGCGCACGCAGGATCTACGCGGCCTTGACGTTCCCCTTACTGCACCAGCGTCCCCGTCTCGCCGTTGCCGTTCTCGTCGGTTTCCTCCGGCGGGATGACCGACGCCGCTGCCAGGCGATCGCCTTCTTCCATATGCAGCAGGCGCACGCCCTGCGCCGAGCGTCCCGATTCGCGCACGGTTGCGGTATCGATGCGGATGATCTTGCCGAACTGGCTGATCACCATCACCTCCGACAGCTCGTTCACCAGCATGATCGACACGACCTTGCCATTGCGCGCTGTGGTCTTGACGTTGATCACGCCCTTGCCGCCGCGTGATTGCAGGCGATATTCATCGACGTCAGTTCGCTTGCCGTAACCGTTTTCGGTGACCGAGAGGATGAGATTCGCCTCCTGCTCGTCGCCGTTCTTCGCCTTCTTGCGCTCCTTCGGCGTGATCGCCATGCCGACGATGTAATCGCCATCCTCGACGTTGATGCCCCACACGCCGTAAGCACCACGTCCCATCGGACGAACGTCTTCTTCATCGAAGCGGATCGCCATACCTTCGTGCGTGGCCAAGAAGACAATCTGATTGCCGTCAGTACAGCGCACTGCGACCAGTTCGTCACCTTCCTCAATGCTGATCGCATTGATGCCGCTCGAGCGCACGTTGCTGAAATCGATCAATGGCGTTTTCTTCACTAGGCCGTTACGCGTCGCAAAGAAGACGTAGCGATTCTCCTCTTCCAGATCGCGAATGGTGAGCATAGCGCGCATGGTTTCGCCTGCCTGCAACGACACCAGGTTGGCGATGGCCTTGCCCTTGCCCGCCGCGCTCAGTTCAGGGATCTCGTACACCTTCAACCAGTACGCGCGGCCTCTGTTGGTGAAGATCAGGATGTAGTCGTGCGTGGAAGCGACGAACATGTGTTCGACGAAATCCTCCTCACGCGTGCTCATTCCTTTGCGCCCCGTACCACCACGGCGCTGCTGGCGATAGGTGGAGATCGGCGTGCGCTTCATGTAGCCGGAGTGCGTGACCGTCACCGCCATCTGCTCGTCGGCGATCAGATCTTCCAGGTTGATCTCGGCTGCTTCATCCTGAATCTCGGTGCGTCGCGCGTCGCCGTACTTCTTCTTGATCTCTTCCAGTTCCTTGACGATGACGTTGCGCAGCTTCTTCTCGCTGCCGAGAATGGCTTCGTACTCGGTAATGCGCTCGCGTACCTCGGCCAGTTCTTTCAGGATTTCGTCGATCGACAGGCGCGTCAGTCGATGCAATTGCAACTCGAGGATGGCATCGGCCTGCACTGCATCGAACGGTTTCGTAAGCTGCGAAGGCGTAACGCCCTTCAACGAAGCCGCTTTGCCTGACTTGCCTTCCGATACGGTGATCGTCTTGCCGGTGAAGTACTCGACCAGGTTGGTGCGAGCGTCGGCGCGGTTGGCGCTGCCGCGAATGATGCGAATCACATCGTCGACGCGATCCAGGGCAACCTGATAACCCTCGAGGACGTGGTCGCGCTCGCGGGCTTTCTCCAGCAGGAACGAGGTGCGGCGGCGCACCACGTCGATGCGGTGATCGACGAAGTACTGGATCGCCTGCACCAGACCCATTTCCTTCAGCTGGCCGTTCACCACGGCCAGGAAGATCATGTTGAAGCCGCCCTGCATGTCGGTGTGCTTGAAGAGCTGATTGAGCACTACCTGGGCTTCGGTGCCGCGCTTCAGTTCGACGACGATGCGCATGCCCTCACGATCGCTCTCGTCGCGGACGTCGCTGATCTCGATGACTTTGTTGTTCACCAGTTCGGCGATGCGCTTGATCAAACTCGCCTTGTTCACCTGATAGGGAATCTCGGTGACGATGATGGCATCGCGGTCCTTCGTCAGGTGCTCGATCGCCGCCTTGGCGCGCATAACGAAGCGTCCGCGCCCGGTGCGATAGGCCTCCATGATCCCGCTACGCCCATGAATGAAGCCGCCAGTGGGGAAGTCAGGCCCCTGCACGTGTTTCAGGAGG
>JASHXK010000419.1 GCA_030043575.1 Terriglobales bacterium | reverse complement strand
GAATCAGATATCCGCCATAGCGGCGCGTGTTGCGGCGGGTGATGACGACCATGCCCTGCGCGATGTTGACGCCGGTTTGCCGCGCGATGACGCGTCCGCCGCGCCAGAACTCGCCGAAGACGGTCGCGAGGACGAACATCGACAGCGAGATCGCCATCAGCGAGTAGAAGTACGCCGAGTCTTCCCACGGGCGCATGCCGCCGGCGAGCAGCGCGATTGCGGTCAGCACGGTCAGCACGGTCGGCCAGAGGAAGTTGCGCTTCAGGCTGTCGAGCGAGGTCTTACGCCAGGCGAGCAGTGGGCCGACACCGGTGAGCAGCACCAGGAAAATTCCAATCGGCACGTTGACGCGGTTGAAGAACGGCGGGCCGACGGTGACCTTCGATCCCGTGACCCATTCCGACAGCACCGGAAACAGCGTGCCCCAGAGCACTGCGAAGCACGAGACCAGCAGGACGAGATTGTTGAACAGGAAGCTGGACTCGCGCGAGACCAGCGATTCGAGACGGTGCTCGCTGCGCAGCGTCTCGCGATTGCGCACGAAGAAGTAAACGCACGTGGCGAACGCGATCGCCAGGAACCAGACGAACCACGTGCCGATGCTCGACTGCGCAAAGGCATGAACCGAGCTGACCACGCCGCTGCGCGTGAGGAAGGTGCCGAAGATCGCCAGCAGGAATGTGGTGAAGATCAGCCACATGTTCCACATTTTCATCATGCCGCGTTTTTCCTGCATCATCACCGAATGCAGGAAAGCGGTCATGGTGAGCCACGGCAGCAGCGACGCGTTCTCAACCGGATCCCAACCCCAGTAGCCACCCCAACCGAGCACTTCGTAGGCCCAATGCGCGCCGAGGAAGATGCCGCAGGTCAGGAAGAGCCACGCGACCATCGTCCAGCGGCGCGTGATGTGAATCCACTTCTCGCCGGGATACTTCATGATCAGCGCGCCCAGCGCGAAGGCGAACGGCACAGTCACTCCCACGTAGCCGAGGTAGAGCATCGGCGGATGGATCACCATCTCGGGATACTGCAGGAGCGGGTTGAGGCCGTTGCCGTCGGCGGGAACTGTTCCGGATACGAGTCCGAAGGGATTGGCGGCGAAGTTGATGAGCGAGAAGAAGAACACCTGCACGGCGGCAATGATCACCGACGCGTGCGCGAAGAGTTGCGGATCGACCTTATAGCGCATCCGCAGGACCAGCGCGTAGGTGGAGAGCAGCCACGCCCAGAAGAGCAGCGAACCTTCCTGTCCGGACCACAGTGCGGCAAACTTGTAGGCGATGGGCAGATCGCGGTTGCTGTGGTGCAGGATGTAAGCGACCGAGAAATCATTGCCTAGCGCGGCCATCACCAGCGCAAGCCCAGCGATGGTGACCGCAGCCCACGACGCGATGCCGGCGCGACGCGCGGTTTCGCCCAGGCGATCGTCCTTGCGGGCCAGGCCCACAGCTCCCGCGATGAACGAGTAGGCTGCCAGCGCAAGGGCAAGCAGGAGTGCAAAACTTCCGATTAATGGCATGAGAATCTGTTACCTGTAGTGATCCGCGAAGAAAGCGCCATCCCGATGGAGCAATTCTACTCGCACCGGCAGATGGGAATGCGGAATTGTAAAGGCTCGGGATACAACTTTGCGGGAGTGCAAATGGGGACCTAGGTCGGCACTCGCGCGGTGGCGGAAAGGCAGAGGAGGTTGCACTGTTTGTTATGCAATCTCACTTGGATGGACCCGAGTCTTGCGACTTAGCTGGGTTAGGTTCGCCCGCTTTGGCTGGGTTAGATTCATCTACCTTGGTTGGGTTGGGACTTTGTGACTGCTCGGGCTTAGCACCCTCCGTGGCGCAGGCAGCGATGTCAGGATCCTGCACCTCGCCATCCTTCGGCGCCGGCCACTTCGCGGTATAGCATCCCGTGCCGCTGTACTTGCCGTCAGCGTAGGTGTAGAGCGCCAGACGGGTCTCGGAGGCTGAGTCATGGTGCGCCAGCACGAGATCGGAGAATCCGTTGCTGCTGGTGGGCTGAATGGTGTAGCTGGCGGCGACCGCGTCCAGCACGGAGAGGTAGCCGTCGTCGCTGTGGCGGAAGATCCAGAAGGGACAGTTTGACTTAGCGTCGCAGCCGCCCTCGAGACCCAGTGACGTGGCCATAATGACCGGCTTACCCTCGCCAAGGTCGACAAAGCGGAGCCGCGTGGTCAGAGCGATTTCGCGAATGCGCGAATCGTCATAACCACGGTCACTCATTGGCTTCAGTAAGCGCGTGATGACCGCATCGAGCAGAGCGTTGCGCTCCGACTCGCTCAGCTTCGAGGTATTGCCGAGGCTGGGATCGTTGCGGCCGATAGTCAGCTGATCGCGCCAGTTCCATTCGAAATCGGCGGCCAAGACGAGGGTACAGACCAGAACAGCTGCCGCTGAGCAACGCGCAATCTTCCGCCAAAAACCCATAATCCGCTTTTACGCCAGCAAGTGGTCTGGTGTCCAGAGACCGGTATCACTCCTGTTAAGCGGTGCTTTCCCGGCAGGTGCCAGATCCAATGCATTGCCAGGTTTCGGCTGACTGGGAAGGCGAAGTCTGGTACTCTCGCCGTCACGGGAAGCAGAAGATGCCACGCGTCAAAGCTCCGTCACAGCGCAGCAACAACAATGCCGCCAGTCCAGCGAAGGCCGCCGTCCCGCGCACGCGCGAACAGCATGAACTGGTCATCATCTCCGGCATGAGCGGCGCGGGCAAGGCATCGGCGCTGAAGACCTTCGAAGACCTCGGCTATTACTGCGTCGACAACCTGCCGGTCGGGCTGATCAGGAACTTTGCCGAACTGGTGCTGGACACGTTGGAGATTCAGCGCGCGGCGCTGGTGGTTGACATCCGCGAAGGCGCGCGCCTGGACAAGCTGCCACAGATTCTGGCGACCCTGCGGCGGCTGGTGAAGACAACGGTGCTGTTCCTGGAAGCCGATGAAGAAGCGCTGCTGCGCCGCTACAGCGAAACACGGCGGCCGCATCCGTTGGGACGCAATGTCTCCGTACGAGCCTCGCTAGCAGCCGAACGGCGGCGTTTGAAGCCGGTGCGCGCGCTGGCGGATCTCGTCATCGACACCACGAAGTTCAACGTGCACGAGTTGCGCACCCAGCTGACCGAACGCTTCACCGAAGGCAAGAGCGAGAAGAACATCCTGATCTCGTGCGTGAGCTTCGGCTACCGCGAGGGAGTGCCCGAAGATGCCGACTTGGTCTTCGATGTTCGTTTCCTGCCCAATCCGCATTTCATTCCCAAGTTCCGGCCGCTCACCGGACGGCATCCTGCGGTGGCGAAGTATATCCGCTCGTTTCCGCAGACGAAGGAGTTTATTCGCCGGATCTCGGAGCTGCTGATTTACCTGATCCCGCACTACATCCGCGAAGGCAAAAGCTACCTTACGATCGCCTTCGGCTGCACCGGCGGCAAACATCGTTCGGTGATGATCGCGGAAGATGTGCAGAAGCGTCTGGCGAAGGCCGGGTACAACGTGAAGGTGGTACACCGGGATTCGCCGGCAGAGAGCTAGGCTTCAGGCGGCATTTGTTAGACTGGAGGGGCTGGCAACTCCAGCCAGAGGCAACCGCGCGCGGAGAGGTGCGTGAGTGGTTGAAACGAGCCGCCTCGAAAGCGGCCATACCTTGACGGGTATCGGGGGTTCGAATCCCTCCCTCTCCGCCATACCTTTATCCTCCTTTACACGCCGACTGGCCCCGTGCTGATGGAACGCATTCCTCAGCGGCAAAGCGAATACCTGCCCTGCGAATGACCGCGATCAGCGGTGCCATTTGACTGGCACTAGCGACCGCCCTATGATCAGGCGTCTTATTCCGTGCGGCACCACATGATCGATACCACGATCTCGCATTATCGACTCCTCGAGAAACTGGGCGGCGGCGGAATGGGTGTGGTCTACAAGGCAGAGGATACGCGGCTGCATCGTTTTGTCGCGCTCAAGTTTTTGCCCGAGGAGGTTGCCCGCGACGCGCAAGCCCTCGCCCGTTTTGAGCGCGAGGCGCAGGCCGCGTCGGCATTAAATCACCCGAACATCTGCACTATTTACGATATCGGGGAGCAGGACGGCAAAGCGTTCCTTGCCATGGAATTTCTGGATGGCATGACTCTGAAACACCGCATCGCCGGTAAGCCCATCGACACAGATATTCTGCTCAGCTTGGCCATCCAGATTGCCGACGGCTTAGACGCCGCGCATGGCGAATCCATCGTCCATCGCGACATCAAGCCTGCGAATATTTTCGTTACGAAACGCGGCTACGCTAAGATCCTGGACTT
>JASHXK010000418.1 GCA_030043575.1 Terriglobales bacterium | reverse complement strand
GATTCAACCTACGATGGTGTATTCCATCGACCCAGCACAGGTGATTCCCGGCAGCCAGAGCTCAGCGGCCGACTTCTATTCGTATGTCCGAACCAATACCACGGTCCTGCCCTATGCGATTGCCTATGGCTTGCCTTACAACGTAGCCGCAAGCTTTGAATTGCTAGCACAAAATCCGCCCGAACTGGCGACGCAGGCCAGCGACTTTTTCTTCACCGGTGGCACCTTTTCCAATCAGAGACTACTGGTGGGTTGGGAGCACGATCACATTCCGCCCACCGTCAATGCGCTGCTGGCGACATATCACAGCGGCCAAACAGCGCCGCCATGGCCGGGCGATGACTACGACACGGCTTGGACGGTGAAGCTCGACTCCAACGGCAACCTATCCATCGACAACGAAACCTGCGAGGGAATTAACTCCGCGAAATTGCCGCAGACGCCGCCTCAGTTCTGAACGGACCGCACCCAGGTCTCGAAAAGCGCGAGACCTGGCGCACCCAACCGGCATCCAAATCAAGGCGCGAACCTGGGCAGCGGAGGCCCAACGCCAACCCGCAATTCTGGCATATTGGACCGCCCAGGCCGAGCGTTTACCGAGAGAAAGGAGATTTGTCGTGAAAAGATCCGGAAACTCGACTGCCGTACTGGAGCGCAGGCAAACGGCTGCATTACATACGCCCACCGATCTGGATGCGTCGGCAACCAAAGACATTGCCGGGGCAATGAACGCCGTCCTGGCGGACGTATTCGCACTTTATCTGAAAACGAAAAACTTCCATTGGCACATGACCGGCCCGCATTTCCGTGACTACCATCTTCTGCTGGACGAGCAGGGAAACCAGATTTTTGCGATGACCGATCCCATCGCGGAGCGGGTGCGTAAGATCGGCGAGCGCACCATCCACTCGATTGGCGAAATTGCTCGTCTGCAGCGGGTGGACGATAACGACGCGGAGTATGTCGAGCCCGAAGACATGCTGTCGGAGCTGCGCGAAGACAATCTGGCGCTGGTGCATCGTCTGCGCGAGGCGCACACGGTTTGTGAGGAGCACGAGGACGTCGCTACTACAAGCCTCATCGAAGTGTGGATCGATGAAACGGAGCGGCGGACGTGGTTCCTGTTTGAGGCAACACGGCGGCCGGATTCCACTGGGCACTAAGGAGTCGGCCTTACACGGTTGATCCCACTCATCCGAAGACAACGGATGAGTGGGCACCGCTTTATAACCGTGTCGGCGTAGTCAGGGACCAGGTGGAACAGTGAAGGGTTTTGGTTTTCCTTTGCTACTTCTTCTGCTCTGGCGCTAGGTGCCCCCGCTCTGGCATCGGCGGCCAGCCGATCGATTTCCCCTGAAACAGCGCGACCGCAACCTCGTTGCGCTTGGTGCCATCATGCACGGAAAACGTCCGTGGATGCTCCGGCCCGCCGCTCCACATGCAGACTCCGGCATACGCGCCATCCTTGCGCAGAATGTAGTAGCTCATGTCGACGTACTGCATCTTCGCCATGTCGCCGTTGAAGTTGCGGACGATGCGTTTTAGCGCGTCCATGCCCGCCTCCTGAGGCGACATCCCGCGACGCATGTTCTCGACAATGGTGTGTGCGCCGCAGACCTTGATGTTCTCCTCGCCGTTGCCGGTGGCTCCTGCCGCGCCCACATCCTGATCGACATAGCAGCCGGCCCCAATGATCGGCGAATCGCCCGCGCGTCCGGAGATTTTCCACGCCAAACCGCTCGTCGTCGTCGCACCCGAAATCTCACCCTTCTCATTGATCGCTGAACAGTTGATGGTGCCGGTCGGAGGACGCAGAACGCGTTGCACCGCAGCCGCGCGAAACTCCGGTTCGATGCCGAGCTTCGCCGCCAACTCTCCCATCTTCTGAATGCGCTCCTCGTAAAGCTCGGAGTGGCTGGCGTCGGGTAACACATACTTCGGACTAGCCAGGCCGGGCCCCCACCAGTCCTTGTTCGACATGGTCTCCTTCCACAACAGCCACACCTTACGCGAGCGCTCGGTCAGCAGGTTGATTCTTGGAAAGCCCATATCGAAGCCAAACTTCTGTGCGCCCGCGCCCACCAGCATCACATGGCCGGTGTGTTCCATCACCGCTTTCGATAGCAGCGAGACGTTCTTGATCTCCTCCACCGCCGCAACTGCGCCGGCCATGCGCGTCGGTCCATGCATGCAGCATGCGTCGAGCTGCACCACGCAATCTTCGTTCGGCAAGCCACCCAGCCCTACGCTGTCATCATTAGGATCGTCCTCGGGTCCGGTGATCACTTGCATTACGGCATCCAGCGTGTCGCCGCCGCTGGTCAGAACGGCGTATCCGCGGTCGAGGTAGTTGTAGCCATTGTGGGCGGAGATGATGATCGGCTTCTTTGGCGGATTACCGGGTAGCGCGCCAGTGGTTGCAGGCTTGTCTTGTCCCTTTAGATCGAGCGCGAGCGACGCCGAGCCGGCAGCAGTAGTAGCGATGAAACCGCGGCGTGAAACCTTCATGCAAATGCCTCACAAACAAACCTTGAAGGATAGCATGCGGAAGCGTGCACAATCGCCAGTCCGCCCCAGAAATGCAAAGGCACAGCCGGAAGCTGTGCCTCGCTTGATCTGCTCGACTCGAATCTAGCCGGCGGCTCGAACCGCGGTGTTCTGGTCGGCCCGGAAGCGCAGCAACGCGGCAATCCGGCCGATGCGATCGAACTCCTCGTCATCGAGGATATAAACGAGCTCCACGCCTGTACGGATAGCGTGTCCCACGATGGCGTCGGCGATGTCCTCCAGTTCGGTATTCTCCTTGCCACATACGGCGCAAGCGGGAGTGACATGCAGATCCATGTGACCGCAGTGGTAGCACTTTACGCCAGGCGCGCGGAAGTTCGATCCCAGGAGCAAAG
>JASHXK010000417.1 GCA_030043575.1 Terriglobales bacterium | reverse complement strand
AACGATATGCTCAAGGCTCTGTCGAATCACCACGTTTCTTTGTGAAGGGCCGGCATACATCAATGCTCGAACACTCGGGAAAATGACACCACTGTAGCCTAGCGCTTTGGCGTCAGTGCCCAAGATATCGGTTAACTCGTTTCCACCTCTATCCTCGCTGAGGAGCCTCGCCAGATACTGAACGTGGAATTCGTAAGGTTGGCCTTTCCATTTGATCGTTCCATGTCGCAAGAATCTGTCGACCGTTTGCGAATCAGTAAAATCGACAACCCCGTCAACATCCATCGTTACCCCTAGAAATACGCGCTCATCAGATTGCAGCCTAAGCTTCGAGAGTACCTTCGCGGGCGTAGCTTCCAAAACAGCATTCCATTCACGGCAACCGCCGTAGAAGAGTGCTTCGGCCGATGCGATCGCCTCAGTTTTGGCAAAGTAATATCCGCACTGTGAATGAGCTGGTGCAAATCGCGCTTGGGCCTCGAAGTTCCCACGGGTATCGATAAAGTTCTTGAAAAAGCGGTTTCGGTAAGGATGGAAGTAGCGCGCTTTGTGGAAACGGTAAAAGGTGCCCGTAAGTTTCGTAGGCGTAATTCCGGGTATTTGACTCAGGTCGCTCATACGATTGCCGATTGGATAAACGCATAATACCTTGACTTTGCCCGAGGGTCGTATTCGATCTTGGACAACCGCTTTTGGCCTCGGATGGGTGGCCCGCCCTTGCCCTAAGCTAATTACTCTCCCTTGCCGTCTTCATCCCCGCCTCGCCAGCACAACATCTATCCCGGAAAAAATCAGCTCCATCTTGGCGGCGGGCAGGCGGCCGACGCGCTTGGTCAGCAGGCTCTTGTCGAGGGTCACGATCTGGGAGACGTTGGCGACGGAGTTTTTCGCCAGTCCAGTCACGCGTGCGGGGAGATGAACGTTGCCCGGCATCAGCGCCCACTTCACATTGCTGGTCAGCGGGACGCAGATCACCGTGGCGATCTTTCCGCGCTGGCCCGACAAGGGTGCCCCACTCATTCGCGGTTTTCGAATGAGTGGGACAAGATTTGTGCCGCCGGCTAGAGCCGGCTCGGATCAAAAACAAATGACTTATCGGCACGACTAAAGTCGTGCCCTGACACAAAGCGTCCGAAACCGCGATTCATGTGCCGCCGGCTGAAGCGGGCTCTGGTTGATTGGGCAGGCTACCCAGCACTCCGCGCCAAAACCGGGCGCTCCGTGCTGGGCTGTCTTTTTGCCGTCCCGCCGAGCGGGACTCGATTCCGCGTAGTGCAAACGGCGATGCCCGCGACACCCGGTTCCGTCCCACGGGGCTGGATGAGGCGCGATTATCCCAGCAGCAGCTCGCCGTCGCAGCGACGCGAGATCTTGCGCGGCGGTTCGAGCCATCCGGTCGTCGCGATTCCTTTCATGACCTTCTGGAATGCATGCTGGAACTGCTCCATCTCGGCGCTGGTTCCCACGGTAATGCGCGCATAGGTTGGCATCGACGGCCAGACGCGGCCGATGACGACGTTCTGCTGTGCCATCGCGGCGATCACTTGCTTCGCGGGATGTTTGGTCTCCAGCAGGAAGCAATTGGAAACCGAGGGGATATAGGAATATCCGTTACGATCGAGCCATGCGAAGGTTGCCGTACGCACCTGGTCGTTGACTCGCTTGCGCTCGGCGACTAGTTGCGGCTCCCGCAGGCTGGCCAAAGCCGCTGCCACCGCGGTTACCGGCATCATGTTAAATCCGCCGTAGTTGCGCAGCTTTTGCAGCAGATCGGGTCGGCTGATGGCAAAACCACAGCGCAATCCCGCCATTCCGTAGAGTTTGGAGAATGTGCGCAGCACGATTACGTCTTTGCCCGCCTTCACCAGCTCAATGGCGGAGGGTGCATCGCTGAAATGGATGTAAGCCTCATCGACGAGCACGATGGAGCTCGTCGGTTTGTGCTCAACCAGGTATTCGATGTCGGATTGGCTGGTCAGCGTGCCGGTCGGATTGTTCGGATTGCAAACATAGAAAACGCCGGCATTGGGAGCTGCGGCCAGCATGGCGTTCACATCGTGGCCATAGGTTTTGCTGAGCGGCACCTTCACCACCCGCGCTCGCACCGTCTCGGCGGCAAACATCCCGGCCTCGTAACCGGGATCGGCGGTTACATAGCTCGCACTCGGCGAGCAGAATGCGCGCACCGTGAAATCCAGCGGCGGCGTCGAGCCGCCATAAATCGCCGCCTGCTCGGTGCTGACTCCCACGCTCTTCGCAAACAGCCCAACCAGCTCTTCCGTTTGTTCGTCCAGGTAACGCCCGCTTTGTGGCGTCACGGCAATCAGTGCCTCGCGAGCTGCCGCGCATGGGCCCAGCGGATTCTCATTGGCATTGATGAGCACCGCACCCTTGGGATGACTGGGTGCGGCAGCGTAGGCCAGTATCGGCTCGGTGACCATCCGCATCGCCAGCGCAGCGGACGCCATCGTGGAAGTTTGTAGAAATGATCTACGCGAGAGAGGCGAAGGAAGTCGACTGCCCATGGAAAGAACTCCTCTTAATCAGCAATGGTAACGCCTGCTTCAAGGAAAATCCTGCTTGCTCTTGGCCCTTACTACTCGTAGTGCGTCCACATGCGCAACACCTTCACGACATGCTCTTCCTCGAGC
>JASHXK010000416.1 GCA_030043575.1 Terriglobales bacterium | reverse complement strand
AGCACGCCGTATTCGTCGACCGTCTGCGTTCTGGTGGTTGATACGCGCCAGTGCGCGATGAGGCGGGACGATTCGGCAGACGAGATGTCGAAGACGCCAAGAACGGTGTTGGTATTGCCGACGTCGAGAACCAGAAGCATGATGAATCGACTCTGTCGCCCCTGAAGGGGCTCTGCATTTCAAAATGCCGCTTTCCCCGCTCTGAAGGGCAGGGCTATCTTCTTCCGCGCCTGCGGCGCTGGCACTTCGGCGCTCGGGCCTCACTGCCGAAGGCAAAATCGTCGCGCTGCTGCCATGGCAACCTATTTCGGAGCGCGGACGTTGCCTGACAAGACGGTCCGCAATCCCTGACCAGTGCGAAGCAGCAGAAAGCCGCGATCATCGAGGCCTTCGGTCACTCCTTCGTAGCCGCCATTGTCCTCGATGCGCACATGCCGACCACGAGCCCACGACGAGCGCTTCTCGAACTCTTGGATGAGCGCGCCGCGAGCGCTTTCCCCGCCTTGCATGAACTTGCGATAGTGCCCGTCGAGCGATTTTAGCAAAGCGGCGGCAAGATCCACGCGCGACCACTCGCGCCCGCCCTCCATCCGCAGTGAGGTTGCGATGGGCTCGAGCTCGCCGGCAAACGACATGTGGTTGACGTTGATGCCGATGCCGATGACGACATAGCGCACGCGCGTAGGCTCGGCGTTCATCTCGGTCAGGATACCGCAGAATTTGCGCTCGCCGATGAGGCCATCGTTGGGCCAGCGCAGGTCGGGACGCAGGCCGGTAGTCTGCTCGACGGCGTCAGCCATGGCGATGCCCGTCATCAGCGAAAGGAAGAGCGCGTCGACGGGCGTGATCTCCGGTCGCAAAACCACCGAGCAGTAGATTCCGACCGACTGCGTCGACTCCCAACTGTGGCCGCCGCGGCCACGCCCGGCGGTTTGCTCCTCGGCGAGAAAGACGGAGCCTTCGGGCTCGCCGTTGGCGCCGGCCTGCATCGCCACGGTGTTGGTCGAGCCGATGCGAAAGTAGTGGTGAATCTTCCCGGCGAAAATGGTGCCGCTTATGAGCGGATCGAGGATGTCAGGCAGCAGAAGATCGGGCATAGCGTTTAGTTGATATCCCGTGGCCAGATGGCCGGTGATTTGCACACCGAGTTCGCGCAAGTGCTGCACGGCGCGCCAGACCTCCGAGCGCGAGGTGCCCAGCTCTTCCGCCACGCGCGTGCCGCTGATGACTACGGTGGCGTTGTCGCTCAGCAAGCGGACAATGCGGCTGAGGCGCGCGTCGGTCGAGCTGTCGGCGCGCGTGTCGATGCGAGTTGGCAGAGTGCGTGCGATAGAACGATTATGCGCGAGAGCGAAGAGAATGGGTAGTTTGGGGAAAAAGGTGTTAAGCTGAACCAGATTCTCGTCCGCACATACGCTTTCCGTCTCCATTCTTATTCCTAACGTGCGGTGACCCCGCGGCGATCTAAACAGCCCTCAGGAGATTGGTATGTCCGACTTCGGCGCGCTTTATCTTGACGAAATCTTCCGCGGTCTGCGTGGCCACAAACGCCTGGCTGATGATGCTATCGCACAGCTCACGGACGGGCAATTCTTCGCCCAGCCCGATCCCGAATCGAACAGCGTCGCCACCATCGTGAAGCACATGGCCGGTAATTTCCGCTCGCGCTTTATGGACTTTCTGACCAGCGACGGCGAAAAGCCGGGCCGCAATCGCGACCAGGAATTCGTCATCACTGCCGAGACGACGCGCGCGGAGCTGCTGCAATGCTGGGAGCAGCATTGGCAGCTGTTGTTCGATACCGTCAACTCGCTGGAGCCGGGAGATCTGGAGCGCATCATCACCATTCGGGGCCAGCCCCATTCCGTGTTGCAGGCGCTGAACCGCGCCAGCGGCCACGTCGCCTACCACGTGGGACAGATTACGTTCCTGGCCAAACACTGGAAGGGCGAGGAGTGGAAGTCGCTCAGTGTCCCCAAAGGACAGAGCGAGCAGTTCAACGCGAGGATGTTCGCGAAACACAAACAGCCGGGCTAGCGTGTGCCGCCGGCTGAAGCCGGCTGGAAGAAAATAAGTTGCCTTATCGGCACGACTAAAGTCGTGCCCTGACACTTGTCCTCCGAACCCGGAGTTTTGCAGCAGCCTTTGAAAAATCGTGCGTTGACACTTGTCCTTCGAGTTCCAAGTTTTGCGAAGCCTCGCAGCCGGACGGCAGCAGTGATGATGCGTGGCAGCTGTCGCGCTATTCCATCCTGATCAGCATCTGTGCGCCGTTGTCCAGCTTGACTTCCTTGCCGGTAGAGGTCAGGACGGAATTGTTGCTGTCGAGCTGCATGTTCTTGATGCCGACGACGCCTGAGGCGTGGGGATCCAGCATCTTGGCAGCGCCAGGCTGACCCGGCTGCATACCGATGCCATTGCTGGCCGGTGCGGTTGAACCATTACCGCGATTCATGCCGGCGCCACCCATCGAGGATCCGGTATCGGGGCCGACGTCGGGAGCTGGCCCGACGGCTTGCAGCACGCCCTTGATGTCCATGCTCTTTCCACCGGGCAGGTCGATCTTGTCGAAGACAATTCCCAGCGATGCTTCCGAATCGCCCTTGGAGCGCGCCTTGCTTTGCGTCACGTGACCAACCACCTTGGACCCGGCAGGAATATCGCCACCGACAGGCGAGTGCATGCCGGCGACGGTTTTGGCATCTACCTCGTCGCCTTCTTTGAGCTTCTTGGAATCGAGGGACTTCGTCAGCGTTAAGGGCAGGATACCCTGCGGGCGGTTGCTGGCGGCGTTGTCCGACGAAGCGGCTGCGGGAGCATTCTGACCCACGCACATCGTCAGTGCGACGAAGGCAAAAACTACACACGAGACGATACGATTCACAGCTCCTCCTGAGTACTGCAGGACTGCATGACTCCGACCAACATTGTTCTCCTCCGGAAACGGACAAGTCAACAGCGCGGCTGGCACCTGTGGCGTGGCTAGGCGCGAACAGAAAACCAAATCTAGGGACAGGATGTGCTGGCCATTCTTTCCTAACCAATCCTTGCGCGAGTGCGATACCATAAGCGATCAGTTGCATCCGCTCCTGCGATAGAGCGCCACAGGCCGGGATGAAGGACTTCTACATCTGCGATTGCGCCAAGGTTGAGAACCAGACTATCACCTCGTTCTTCGTCGTCGCCGTCAAACAGGTGAAGTCGAAGAAGAGCGGCGAGCTGTACCTGTCCATGGTCCTTGCCGATCGTAGTGGCCAGATCCAGGCCAACATGTGGGACAACGTGAACGATGCGCTCTCGGCGTTCGATCAGGACGACTTCGTCAAGGTCAAGGGTGTCATCCATAAGTACA
Source organism: Terriglobales bacterium (assembly GCA_030043575.1). Taxonomy (GTDB): domain Bacteria; phylum Acidobacteriota; class Terriglobia; order Terriglobales; family Acidobacteriaceae; genus Bog-257. The sequence continues at coordinate 1,670 of JASHXK010000416.1, read as the reverse complement.
ACGGACGCTGGCAACTCACCGTGCACAAGATGCGCAGGCTGGGCGAGTCGGAGATCGACTACGCCGACTATTTGCCCAAGACGTCGAAGGACGTCGAGCAGCTCTGGCAGACAATTTGTAACTATATCGACAGCTTCGAGAACCACTGGCTGAAGTCGCTTCTGAAGGAATTCTGCCGCGATGAGGCGCTGGTTTCGGCCTATAAGAAAGCTCCTGCAGCCAAGACGCTGCACCACGCTTTTGTCGGCGGTTTGCTGGATCACGTGGTGTCACTGTTCAACCTATGTGACCTGGCGGTGCGCAACTATCCGCAGGTCAATCGCGATCTGCTGCTGACGGGCGCTTTCCTGCATGACATTGGAAAACTGCATGAGTTGACCTATCAGCGCTCGATCGCTTATACGACCAAGGGGCAGTTGCTGGGGCACATGATCATCGAGCTGGAGATGCTGCACGACAAGATCCAACTGGTACCTGGATTTCCGGACGAGCTGAAGGTGCTGCTGGAGCATCTGATCATCAGCCGTCATGGCGAGTACGAGTTTGGATCGCCCAAGCTGCCGATGTTTCCCGAAGCGCTCATGCTGCACTACCTCGACGATCTCGATTCCAAGATGGAGAGCATGCGGGCGCAGTTCGAGCGCGAAGCGGAGCTAGAGACGCCGTGGACCAGCTACAATCCTTCGCTGGCGCGGCCGTTGCTGAACACAAGGAAGTTCCTGGAGCGCGGCTTAGCCGGATCGCGGCTGGTAGAAGTGCCCAAGACAGCGGTTGCGGCCGCGGCGGTGAATTCGGCGGCGCAAAACAGTTCGGCGCGAGAGCCTTCCACAGACGAGAGTGGAAATCATGACGATCGCAGTGCCGATCCGCCGGCCACAGCCGCGGGCGACGGTCACGCCGACGGCCAAGCAGAAGAAAAGCCAGCCGCGTCAACTTTCGAAGCCCTGCAGCGCAAGTTCGAATCGCACAAGCCCACGCCGGTCGGGGAAAAGCCGCACTAGGAGGCTTTCTGTTCGGGGAACGGCCGCAGAATCGTTCTGCTGCGATCCGGCCGACGAGGGCAGCGTAACTTGTGAGAACGCCTGTTAACGATAGTTGAATAGCACCCGATAGTTGCTGCGCGCTGTTTGGAGATATGGATGGCGGTGAGTAGCGTCGTGGATGGAGCGACCACAGAAGCGTCAAGCTGGAACCTTGGACTGGCCCTGTGGATCGCTGGCATGGTGGGGGTCGTGCCCACGATTCTGTTCCTGCTTCCCGCTCAGCTGTTGCAACATATCCATCGCCCGTTACGGTTGCCCATTGGCGTGATATTGCTGCTCGCGCTCCTGCAGACCGCTGGTTACGTGGCGCTCTTTGTATGGGCTGGTGTAGTCCTGGCGCCTAAGGTCGGGTTGCGTGCGCCCGGTTTCGCTGCGCTTGTCAGTGGGCAGTCTGTTGCGCCGGTGCTTCGTCGGCAATTGTGGCCGGGCGTTCTCGGAGGATTGGTTGTTGCCATTATTCCATGGTATTTCACGTCACACGGCCTGATCGTAGAACTGCATTCGCCGGGATCGGTGATTACGGCGGTGCTCTACGGCGGTATCACGGAAGAGATCATGCTGCGCTGGGGCGTGATGACAGTCTTGTTTTGGTTAGGTTGGCGATGGCTGCAGAACTCGCGCGGACAG
>JASHXK010000415.1 GCA_030043575.1 Terriglobales bacterium | reverse complement strand
TCGAAGTGGCTGCGGATGGGCACCATGGCCTTGGGCAGGCCCCTGCCGGGCACGTCATCCCACGCATCGACCGCCAGGTTGACCACGCCAACACCGGCATCGGCGACCTTGTCGATGACCTTGGGCCACATCAGCCGGCCGTTGGTCGGCAGATAGACCCAGAAGCCCTTCTTCGCGGCGTAGTAGATGATTTTGTGCGCAAAGTCGGGACGCAGCAGCGGTTCGCCACCCATGAGCGCCAGCACGCCGGCACCGGAGTCGCGTAGCCAGTCGAGCGAACGCTTGGCCGTGTCTTCGGTCATGCCGCGGACGGTGTTGTCGAAGGCCCAGCAGTAGTGGCAATCGAGGTTGCATTTCCACTCGTTGAACAGGTACGCGATGATGGGGTGGAAGTCGCCCGGCCGGACACGCGAGCGAATCCAGGGGAAGGCCCAGCCACGCATCGCACGATAGATGTGCTTGGTAGACCAGGAGCGCTTGCCGTTCTTAGGGAGGTAGTCTTCGTCCGGTGCAGTCATCAGTTCGGGATGCTGCGGGAAGACCGGTGTGGGCAGCTCCTGCAGCTTGCCGTCCTTCGGAGGCGGCAGCAGACGAGGTGCTTCCGGCTGCTTCATCAGCAGCTCATGGAGTTGGACATCCAGTCGATGAGTGGGGGCAGCGGTTGTCCCCTCCGGTAGCTGGACTTGAGTCGCCATCTAGCTAGAAGTTCCTTTCTCGCTAAAGAACTCGACAGGGGCTAACGCCCCTCATTAATGGTTGCCGTATTCGGCACGACTGAAGTCGCGCCCCGATACGAAAACCGGCCACCTGCGCAGCCTGATTTGGACGCAAGCCTGCAAGGCCTGGTCGACCAGTGCTTAATCTCCAAATACGGGCGACGTCTCCAGCTTGCGCGGCGCCGGAGCTGGAACGCGTGCCAGCTTCTTCTTCCCGTTCATCAGATCGTTGACGTGCAGCACGAAGTTGGCGGCCACGCCCGCGGTTCCGTGACGATGGGGCACCGGATAGAAGACATTGCGCAGCTCGGCGTGCTCGGCAACGTAATCCTTGATGTCCTCCAGGCGCTTGCCGGTTGACTTCAGGACCTGATCGAACTCCATGCGAGCTTTGACCTTGGCTTCACCGAGGGCCATCTGCACACGGCTGTGCGCGTTGATCTCGCCTTCGCCGGAGGTTTCGATGGGCAGGAAGATCATCTCCTTGAAGTGATTAGCGACGCCGGATTGAACGCCGTCGGACTGCGAGGAAGGCATGCAGCCGAAGGGCTTCAGCGCCAGCACCATGTGGCAGAGATGATTCTTGGTGTAGTAAACGTTCTTGCCGACTTCGAGATGTCCCTCGCCGCCGCGCGCAAACTGGTTGTAGAAGGGGTCGGCCATGTCGGCCATCATCTTCTGATCGACAAGGTCATGCGCGATGTTGCCCAGCCCTTCGACCACGCGCTGATACTGCCGCGCGTAGATGCGCTCGCCGACGCCGATCATCCACTGCTTCTGTTTGAATTTGAGCTCGTTCTTCAGCTTCTTCTGGAACTGGTACCACTGCACGTTCTTGTAGGGAGCGTCGAGCGAGCGGCGGGCGGCGGCGCGCGCCTTCACCTGGTACATCATGTACATCACCCAGGTGCCGATGGGCTCAACCAGAACCTGCGCGCCTTCGCGCTCCAGGAACTCGAACATGTGGAAGTTGCCGTCGCCTTCGGTGATCTGCGCCCAGAACTCGCCGATGATCTTCACGACCGGTTTTACCTTCAGGCGATCGACTTCAATCGTGTTGAGCTGTTCGCGTACCGCTGCCAAGGCCTCTTTATAGGGATTGCCGTAAAGCTGCTCACGAACCTTCAGCAGCGAGTTAACCCACAGCTCCCATTTCTTGCCTTTGTTGGGGCGAATTTTCTTCGCGATCCACTCCGGCAGGTCTTCGTGATCTTCGAACGGCTTGCGCTCGCGCAGCATGGTGCAGAGCGTATCCATTGACGTCTGCCAGACCTCATCCGTCTTGCCCTTTTCGACTTCGTAGGGACGGATGCGATAGACCATCTCGTTCATGATGTCGCCGAGATTGAGGGCGTTGAACATACCGAGGCCGAAATCGACCGTAAACTTCAGGCCAGCTTCGCCGGAGGCAGCCTTCACACCGTCGTTCTGCTGAAAGAGCAGCACGCGGAAGTCGCCGAAACCGGCATTCTGCAAGGCCAGGCGGTACTCCGCTTCGTACATGCCGAAGCGGCAGGGGCCGCACGAGCCGGCAGTGAAGAAGATGTACTTGTCGCAGATCTCTTCTTTCGACTGACCCCGGGACTCGAGGAATTGGAGATACTGGACGAGATTGCCGACGGTGAAGTACGTGGGATTGCACTGACCGTTGTTGCCGTACTCTTTGCCCAGTTGAAAGGCATTGACGTTGGGAACCGGCAAGATGTCGCAGTTATAACCGCAGCCCTGAAAAACGGCCTGGATGACGCGTTCGTGCTTCCAGGTGAGGCCGCCGAAGAGGATGGTCACCTTGCCGCGCTCTTCCGCGCCGAAGGGGCGCTCGACGGGACGCTTGAAGTGCCGGACTGGACCGCTGTCCAAGCCCATCATGCTCGCCAGGCGCGCGCGCTCGTGCGCCAGCTTGCGTTGAATTTCCTC
>JASHXK010000414.1 GCA_030043575.1 Terriglobales bacterium | reverse complement strand
CCGGCATCTTCATGAAGGGCGGAGCGACGCCGCTGGATTTGCAAATCGGCGGCGAACGCGAAGAAGCCGAGTCGCGCGCCCGCGCCATCGTGATGGCGACCACGCATTGCAATAATCCGAAAATCCTGGCTGAGGTCAGCGAGCAAATGACCGGCGCGATGAAGGGCCTCGCGGTCGCGGCGATTGAGGAGAAGGATTTGCTGCAGACGCGGGGGTGGTAGAGACGCTCTTCGCTTTTCGCCAGAGCGTGTAGGAACCTGTAATGCGGAGCTATGAAGGTCTGATTAGCGTCCGACAGACTTGACGGCGTTTCTACAGTCGATGTGCGGCATACGAATAAAACAAGCTTCCGCGATCGACTCTCTGGCGAAAAGCGAAGAGCGAAAAGCGTTCTGATGAAGATCGGTGTCCTCGCATTACAAGGCGATTTCGATGCCCATCGTCGCCGGCTGGAGGAGCTGGGCGCGGAAGCCGTGCTGGTGCGCAATTCCGACGACTTGGAAAATCTCGACGGCCTGATCATTCCCGGCGGCGAGTCGACAGCGTTTCTGAAGCTGCTCAGCGAAGACACGCTTGAAACTCTCAACGAGTTCGTTCATCGCAAGCCGACTTTCGGCACCTGCGCCGGCGCCATCATGCTGGCGCGCGAGGTCGAGAATCCGCGGCAGCCCGGTCTGAACGCCATCGACATCAGCATCCGCCGCAATGCTTACGGACGCCAGAACGACTCCACCATCCTGGAGACGGCGAGCGCGCTGGGCAGCGAGCCGCTGGAGATGGTCTTCATTCGCGCACCGCGCATTGAACGAGTTGGCAAGGGGGTCGAGGTTCTGGCAAGCCGCGACCGCGATCCGGTGCTGGTGCGGCAGGGGCAGGTCATGGCAGCGACGTTCCATCCCGAGCTGTCCCATGACACGCGGGTTCATGCCGAGTTTCTGAAGCTGGTGAAGAACGGGTCCAAATAAGACGAGCACAGCCCCCGAGAGGAACTGTGCCCGCCCTGCGCATCGCACGGGAGAGATCGCTCCCGATTCTGCTCCCGCTACTGGCAGCTCTCACTGACCATCTTTACGCTACTGACCTTCATATCCACGACCGTCGCGCCGTTGGCCTCCGACTTTTCGGTCGCCATTTTCTTTTCTTCCTGCGCCTGGCTCAGCGTCTGCTGGGTGCCGGTGACAGTGACTTTGTGGTTGACGTGAGCGGCCAGGCCTTTGCCCATCAGCTCATACATCTTCCCGTCGTCACCCATCAGGTAATAGCCGCCGGAATCGGCGCCTTGCTTCAGACAGCCGGTGACCGACATGGTCTGCTGATTGCTCATGCCCATGTTGTCCTGGGCAACCGCCACGATAGCGAACACCATGAACAACAGAGGCAGAGCCGCAAATGCGGGAAATCGTTTCGCGGAAAACATAAACGCTCCTTTTCTGCGCACCCGTTGGCACAGCGGTTTGTGCCCGGGGCTGCCGCTCTTATTCAGATTCGACTCCCCCATATCGCGTTTTCCCCGAACTTCAGCAGATGGTTGGTTTTCCCGGTCCGCGCCTCTGCAGCAACTCGGCAATCTTTCTCTCCACGACCGCGATCGGCTCCAACTTGAAAAGATAGTCATCCACATGTTCGAGTCCGGACGGCACATCCCCGGAGCCGGAGAGCAACAGGAGCGGGACGTCCGGCTTGACCCGGCGCATTTTGCAAGCCAGCTCCGTGCCGGTCATCGAACCGAGGAAGTAGTCAAGGATTACCAGCCTCACCGGCTCGCTTTGCAGAATACGCAGCGCCAGCTCGGGACTTGCCACGGCGCGGACGCTATGACCCTTCGCTTCCAGCACCAGCTTCCGAACCAAACGTGCCGACCGGTCATCATCTACAAGCAGGATCAAAGCTCCGGTTTTAGCGACCATTCGCGCCCTTCGCTTGGGAATTGAGATTTGCGGCACGGCAGTCGCATCGCCACCTTCGCTAAAACAAGAGATCCGCTTGCCGACAAAGTGACCAGCCTTGCATCGAGAGTTTCGCCGGCAGCCCGCTCCGGACTTTCGCCGGCTAATCCTCGCTATGGCCAACCTATCAGCCGGCTCAGGGCTCGCCATCAAAGTGTGAGAATTGTTCTGAAATCAGAACAAATAAGAAATTGCTCCCTGGCAAAACGACTGGCCACCGGCGGCAGGGCTTATGGTTGCGGCAGGAATGCTGAACAGAATGGCGGAGAGAAAGCCGGTGCTTGCCCAGGTCGGAGCGCGCGAATGCAGCTCTAGTGCACCGGGGAAGCTGCGGAGATTCCCTCCAGCCGGGATTGCGCAGCCTCATAGGCTTTGATCGTGGAGCCGAGGTTGGTGTCGAACAGGGGAAGCACGAGCTCAACTTGCAGGCAGAGAAGGGTGCGTAGCGCCAACATGCGGGTTGCCAGCGCGCGCGAAAGCAACAGCTGTCCGGCCGCTGCCACCTCGTGCGAGGGTGACTGCCGGGACCAGGCTCCGATGGAGGCGAGCACCCTGGCGTTGAAGGCGATTCTGCGAACATAGACGATCAGCGCACGCGTCCGTTGCCGTTTCAACCTCACAAAGTCGACCTGCTCCAGGTTGGCATGCAGGAAATTCAGATCTTCCACATTCAACAGGTTCAGTAAGGCCGGCAGATAGATGGGCTGCAACTGGCGATAAAGGCCAGCCGGGTCGCTTTCCACCCGGCGCCGGCCCATCAAGCTCGCCAGAAAGAGAACGAAGGCCGCCGCCAAAACAAGGACGATAACAGTAATCATGATCGTGTCAGCAACTGCTCCAGAGCGCGATCCCACTCTGCCAATTGGCTGGTGGAAGCACTGGCTGTAGAAAATTGTACTTCCCGGTCAACCGAGATCGCGTAGTAGGCCCATATGCAGATAGCCACCATCGCTGAGATCGGCTCCAGCCAGATGTAGATACGGTTCCCGGCCGCACCCAAAAACACGCGCATCGCGGCGGCAATGGCTTCGCCCGACAAGGTCAATCCCATGCCAACGGCAATACCGAAGGCAAACCGTTGCCAGACCATCCCCAACACTCTGCACATCACAAACAGCACAATCAGGACGCCGATTTCCAGAACATGAACGCTGCGTTCCAGGCTGATGAATCGGTCCACCATAGGGCTTCTCGATACGCGGCCGCTCCCCGCCGCCAGCACAAATGCCAAAACCGTCATAACCAGCGCCGCCGAGCGGAAGAGCAGTCGTCCCAGCGATCGAATCGCTTCATAGGGGGCGAACACATGGGTGAACAACTCCTGGATAACCAGGAGTGTGAAAATCATATCGACAAATTCCGCGCCCCAGTAAACATTGAAATACGTGCGGTACGAAGCGCGGCTCGCCAGATACGAAATCGGGGACAGCAAAACGTGAAAGACGGTGTAGCTCCAGAAGACGGGAAATTGCTTCACCAGGCGGCGGTGTACCATGAATAAGGCGACAATGCACTGTAATGCCGGTCCGGAGATCCATAACGCGTCCTGGAACAGAGTCGTATGCATGGCGGGCTGTCATGGCAGCATAAGACTGCCGGCGTCAGCCCGCAAGTTATTTTGTCAGTTGCAGTTTTGCGTGTTCGGGTCACAAACCGGGGGCGGGCTGGTTTGGGTTAAATGACCGATGCCGGACTGCTTTCCGGAGTTCGATGGATTCATCGACTTGGATGGGGCAGTGCTTAGGGTGAACAGCAGGATCAACGAAATCAGATATTCCACGGAAGGCTCCTTTGGAGTAAGCTTTCCGAGGCAGTCTGATTGGTAGACACGCGATCCCCGCGAGAATCGCGGGATTGTTCTTTGTTCCGAAATCAGAACAGGATGAGATTACTTTCCGCCTACGACGACCTGATGCAACGCACGCTGGCCGGCTTGCTCGGTCCGCTGAATCGGGTGCGGTTCCTGGCACGATTGCGTTCTGCCGCCGGGCAGGATTACGAGCACTGGGGACTGGAACGCACCTACGGCAAAGAGCCCGCCCAAAGCGCCATGCGGCAGGCGCACACCGAGGCCTTTGTGAGAGAACTCTCCACGCCTGTTTCTGAGCTGTGGCAGGAACTGGTTTCCGCAGCCAAGAGTGAGGGATTGGAAGCGGCGGAATGTGCGCAATCACTGCTGGGATTGATCGACAGCACCCCGCAGGAGTTGGGCGGCGGAAGTGTCGAACATCACCAGTACGTGGTTACGAGCTTGACTTGTCTGGCTCGGAGTCCGCGCTTAGCCATCCGTCAAGCCGCATAGCGACTCCCACCACCTGACCAATAATTTCCGCCTCGGCGCCCAGCCGCAGGGTACGGCTTTGTACCGGCGACATCGGGTGGGGCTTCAACGTCAGCAGGCTTCCATTGAGCTCGCACCACGAACAGACAAACCCCTGCCGGGTTTCGACGAAGTAGATTGGCCGTTCGAACTCCGAACGCCAGAGCTTGCGCGTGATCGCATTGCGCGACTCATCCACTTGCACAAAGGATCCGGGAAGAATCAGCGGATACATCGTGAGATCGTCCATACCGATGTAGCCGTAGGAGTATTTCCGGTCCTTCACCAAGCGGGACAGCATGTGTACGGGGACGATGCCCCAGCGCGCAACCATGCGGCCGATGTCGGTTGTTGCCTGAATATGAAATGCCGGATCAAGGGTCACCGGCATCTCGGCCTGCGGCAGGCGGTTCAGCGATGAGAACGGGTGAGAGTTGGCCAGGTTGGGAATCGCGGTCTCAATGTCGCCGGCAGAATCTGCCAGATCGACTCCATACAGCTTCATCAGGTCATAGATACTCCGGCGATAGATAATCGCCAACGCATACAGCTTATGAATGCTGGGGACGATGTCTTTGGTTTCGATATCGGACAAACGGCTGAGGGAAACGGCGAAGCTGGGATTGGAGTATTTGTCGGCGAGTCTCTGACTGGCGGCCTCAACGTCACGAATCGTCAGGCCTAGCTGCTCACGAAGCTTGCGCAGAGCTTCTCCCGAACTCAAGATGTCCTCGTTAACGGAAACACTATACGTCAGGACTTAGAATGTCGCGTTAGTTTCTGCAGGCCCGCAAGGAAAGCCAGATTACATGCGTTTTGGGGGTTACTTCGACCGCCGAAGCTAACTATAATTGCAACAGGAGCCGGTTGTGACCACTCATGGCAAAATCCTGGCGTTGCTGCCCGCAGGGGGCATGGTGCGCCCTGCATGGCCAACGACTTCGCGTGCCGGCGGTGTGGCGCGAATCTGCCGGCCAGCCCGCACTTCTAATCGCGCTGACTCCAAGCTGGCTCCCAGCGCGGCCCGTCCTAATCTCTTCTCCGGCGACTAGCTCTCCGTTTTCCAACGTTCTCCCGCGCAGGCCGCAGCCGAACCAGGCTACGCGCGTGGGTCGACAAGAGCTCCGGCACACAACTGGTGCCGCCAGACTTTTGGAGGAAAACAACATGTCAGCCAATACCCTTACTCCCGTGGCCGGCCCGCACATCAAGACGGCCCTGCCCGGGCCCAACGCTCGTCGCATCGTCGACCGCGATCAGCAATCCATCTCGCCGTCCTACACCCGTTCTTATCCCTTGGTGGCGAAGCGCGGCCGTGGCGTCATCGTGGAAGATGTCGATGGCAACGAGTTTCTCGACTTCTCCGCCGGCATCGCCGTGACGTCCACCGGTCACTGCCATCCCGAGGTGATAGCCGCGATTCAGAAGCAGGCTGCCGAGCTGATCCACATGTCGGGTACGGATTTTTACTACGAGAGCATGGTGACGCTCAGCGAGCGGCTCTCACGCGTCGCTCCCATGAAGGGGCCGCACAAGGTTCACTACGGCAACTCCGGCGCCGAGGCGATTGAAGCGGCGCTCAAACTCGCGCGTTATCACACCAAACGGCAGCACATCATCGCGTTCTTCGGCGCGTTTCATGGCCGGACCATGGGCGCGCTGTCGTTGACCGCATCGAAGCCGCAACAGCGCCGCCGCTTCGCTCCGCTGGTTCCCGGCGTGACGCACATTCGCTATCCCGATGTTTATCGCGGAGCTCCCGGAGGAAGTCCCGAGGAAGCCGACGCGTTCGCTCTGAGCTGTGCGCGTTTCATCGAAGACAAGTTGTTCAAGACGACGCTGGCTCCGGAAGAAGTGGCGGCGATATTTGTCGAGCCGATCCAGGGCGAAGGCGGCTATGTGGTCGCGCCCACCGTCTTCATGCAAGAGCTGCGGCGCATTTGCGATCGTCACGGCATTCTGCTGGTGGCCGATGAGGTGCAGTCCGGAGCCGGCCGCACCGGGAAATGGTGGGCGATCGAGCATACCGGCGTCGAGCCGGACATCGTTTGCATGGCGAAAGGGATTGCCAGCGGCATGCCTCTGGGCGTGATGATGGCGAGGGCCGAAATCATGGATTGGGTGCCGGGATCGCACGCCTCAACCTTCGGCGGCAATCCGGTCGCCATCGCCGCGGCGCTGGCCACGATGGACATCCTGGAGCGCGAAGCCATCAAGAACGCCGACGTCGTCGGGCGCCACATCCTGCAGCGCATCGCCGACTGGCCGAAGCGTCTCGATCTGGTGGGCGATGTGCGCGGGCGCGGCCTGATGATCGGCATCGAGATCGTCACGGATAAGAAGGCCAAGACTCCGGGCGGCGTGGAACGCGATCGCATTGTGGAGCTGGCCTTCGAGCGCGGGCTGCTGTTTCTGGGATGCGGCGCCAACAGCGTTCGCATCTGCCCGCCGCTCATCGTCACCCGCGAACAGGCCGATCTCGCGATGGATGTGCTCGAGGAATGCATCGAGGTGGTGGGCGGCAAGATGTCGAACAAAGCCGGCACCAGAGGCAAGCCCACGGGAGCGTGAGAGAGCTGCAGTTCCGCAAGCCCGGGCCGTCACGGTCCGGGCTTTTTTCATGTGACGATCGGTTCATCATGCTCGCGGTTGCAGCGAGGTTTCGTCATAGCGGTCATCATGAAAGCTGTCATCCTGAGCGAGCTCGTGCCGCTGTTGCACGAACGAGTCGAAGGACCCCTATTCCATGAAGGACTTCCACGGTAGGGTCCCTCGACCGCTTCCAGTACTAGCCACTAGCCACTGACCACTGGCCACTGCTTCACTCCAGCCAATCGGCGATGAAGATGTTGGTCTCGTGTGGCTCTTTGCCGTTGCGGTTCGAGGCCCAGACCAGCCGCTTGCCGTCGGAGGTGAACATCGGAAAGGCATCGAAGTCAGGATAGTACGTGATGCGCTCCAGGCCGGTGCCGTCCTCGTTGATGATGTAGAGATCGAAGTCGCGGCCGCTCTTGGGATCCGCCAGGTTCGAGGCGAAGATGATGCGCTTGCCGTCGGGATGAAAGAAGGGCGCGAAGTTCGCCGCGCCGTTGTGCGTCACCTGATGCTTGTGGCCGCCATCGGCGTCCATCACCCAAATCTCGAGATTGCCTGGACGAATCAGCCCCTGCGCGTAGAGCGCCTTGTAGTCGGCAATCTCCTCCGGCGTCTTGGGATGCTCGGCGCGGTAGACGATCTTCTTGCCATCGGCCGACCAGAACGGGCCGCCGTCGTGGCCGAGCTCGTGCGTGAGCTGCTTCACGTCGGTGCCGTCGATGTTCATGGTGTAGATATCGAGGTCGCCGTTGCGCGTAGAGGTGAAGACAACCTTCTTGCCGTCGCGGCTGATGGTCGACTCAGCGTTGTAGCCAGGCGCGCCGGTCAACAGCTTGGTGTCGCTGCCGTCGAGCTTCGCAGTGTAGATCTTGTAGCTCGAATAGATGGGCCAGACGTAGCCGTGCGAGTAGTCGGGCTTCGGCGGGCATGCGGGGCTGGCGGCTTCGGTTGAGGAGTAGAGAATGCGATCGCCGGAGGGATAGATGTAGCTGCAGGTGTCGCGTCCTTTGCCGGAGCTGACGAGCTTGGGCGTCGCCGGCTTGCCGTCAGGTGTGTCGACCGGCATGGTGTAGATCTGGTCGCAAGGGACGCCCTGGCCCTGATGCTGGAAGCTGAGCATCTTGTCGTCGGCGGAGAAGTAGGCTTCGGCATTCTGTCCGCCGAAGGTGAGCTGGCGGATGTTGCGCAGATGCTTTTCTTCGCCGGGATAGAGCAAGTTGGGCGGAGTCGAGGGTCCGGTGCTCGTGGTCGAAGATTGTGCGCGCAGGAACGGCGTCGAGAGCAAGATTGCAAGCGCGAGAAGAACGGCGCGCCAGGATGTCGGGAACATTCGGACAATGTATCGCAAGAGGCGTGGTGGGGACTAGCGACAACAAAGTTGCGACAACGAGGCGCAAACAGCCTGCCGCCCCTGAAGGGGCTCGGATTCTTTCTTGCACGTTACCCAGGACTTACGTCCTGGGCTAAGTTTGTTTCGCCCTTCGGGCTCTGATCATTCCACGACCGACTGCTGCGCAGCGGAGCAAGCTCCCTACTCGTTCTCGCTCGCTTCTAATGTCGTTTTCGCCCGCTTTTAATCTCGCTTTCGCAGTAGACAGGTGTACTATTGTTGCCGTTTTCGAGGCCGCGTAAGGAAGCCGGCCTCCTATGAAAGACTCCGCAAGCTTATCCGATATCCTGATTCTGCTGTTTTTCGCTGTCCCGATAGTGGTCATCTTCCGCATGTTTTGGCTGTATTGGACGCGGGGACGCGCTCCGGAACGGGATTCGGCCAGCGTTCAGTACGAGCCGCCGGATCACCTCACACCGGGCGAGTGCGGCGCCTTGCTGGACAATGCAGTTGCCCCGCACAACATCACGGCCACCATCGTAGACCTCTCGGTGAAGGGGTACCTCGCGATCGCGCAAGGGGACGGCAGCAGCGCGCCGGCCTCGCAGGACTCGAAGAATTACACCTTTCACCTGCTCAAGGCACAGAGCGACTGGAACGATCTGAAGCCGCACGAGCGAGCTGTACTCAACGGGATTTTTGTTCCTACCAACCCTTTTCAACTGCTATCGGAATCTTTGTCGCGAGTGCAAAGTGTCGGCGGAAATTCGCCCCTGGGCCCGTTGGTGCGAGAGCAGCTCGCACCGGTGGAGGAGCTCATGGCGACGGCCTCGGGGTTTTCGCGCCAGGGTGTTCCGCGAGAGGCAGCTCCCCGGCCCGTCGTGACACTGTTGGAATT
>JASHXK010000413.1 GCA_030043575.1 Terriglobales bacterium | reverse complement strand
CCGTCGGCGCGCGCCTGCTGTTGCGCCACGACGTCGCCGGTCTGGCAGTTCAGGACTTTCAGCCCGATCACGTACTGGTTGTCCAGCGAGGCGATCGAGCCGGCGATATACGCTTTGCTGCCGGCGCGCTGGCAGACCTCGCGCGCCACCTCCGGCGTCAGCTTGGTGCCGGGAGGCTTGGTCATCAGGCGCAGCGTGGCGGCGACGCGGTTGTCGGTGAGCACATTGAGAAACGGGGACTGGTTGAGCGAGATGGCCAGCGCAGTTTTCAGCGTGTCGTCGAAGACCGGATCGCCGGTGCTGTTGGCGAAATCGGCGATGACGATGGTGTCTTTGTCGGTGAGGCGCGGCACGCGCTGAGCGCGATAGTAAAGTCCGCCGACGATTACCGCGATCAGCAAGGCAACCCCTGCGGCGGCTTGGATGCCCCAATGCTTCGTCGTCGGAGCCGCGGCTGCGGGCGTGGTGATTCGCGAGGCGCTCAAGCCCGAAGTCGAGTAACGCGAAGTATCGGCATCGCGCTTCAGCCGCTGCAGATCGCTGCGCAGGTCGGAGGCATGCTGATAGCGCAGATTGCGGTCTTTCTCCAGCGCCTTCTGGATGATCGCCTGCAGCGCGGCCGGCAATTCGGGATTGATCTGCGCCGGCGGCGGTGGTTCCTGGTACAGAATGGCGCCGCTGATTTCGCCCGGACTGTTGCCCTCGAAGGGCATCTTGCCGGTAGCCATCTCGTAGAGCACGGCGCCGAAGGAGAATAAATCGGTGCGCGAATCGATATCCTTGGCGCGAATCTGCTCGGGCGACATGTAGGCCACGGTGCCCACCATGGTTCCCGGACTGGTGAGTTGCGCCGCGTCAGACTCGGTCTGTACGGTTTCGGTGTCGCCGACAGCCGATTCGTACTTGTCGGTGAGTTTGGCCAGACCGAAGTCGAGGATCTTGGCGTGGCCGCGGCGCGTGACGAAGAGGTTGGCCGGCTTGATGTCGCGATGCACGATGCCCTGATTGTGCGCGGCGTCGAGCGCGTCGGCGATCTCGATGCCCAGCTCCAGCAGCCGCTCGGGTTCCAGCGGGCGGCCGGCAATCTGGTGCTTGAGCGTCACCCCGTCGAGAAACTCCATCACCATGAAGGCGCGGCTATCTTCCTCGCCGATGTCGTAAATGGTGCAGATGTTGGGATGGTTCAAAGCAGAGGCCGCTTGCGCCTCGCGCCGGAAACGCGACAGCGCCTGCGGGTCGCCGGCCACTTGTTCGGGCAGGAACTTCAGCGCGACGTAACGATGCAGGCGCGTGTCTTCGGCCTTGTACACCACGCCCATTCCACCGCCGCCGATTTTGGTGACGATGCGGTAGTGCGAGATCGTGGTGTCGATCATGGCGCGCGATGTGTCCGGCGACGCGATGATTGATGCTAAGGGCCGATGGGAGCGCGCGTCAACCAAAGTTGGGACGAATGGGAACGGAGCGTTCCGTGCGATTTGGAAGGGGCATGTTCCGTCGCGCCAGTTATCCTCGCGATTTGAAAAGGCTCTAGCCGTGCCGAAAGAAGAGCGGCCAACCGGCCTTCAGCCCTGAACGGGTGGAGCACTGCTTCAGCAGTGCACTTCATCGGCATGCCAGACAGCGGCTTTAGCTGGTCAGGTACACATGGCCTTCCCGCGCCAAAGCCGTTTTCCAGTTTGCAGTGACGGCACGCCTGAAGGCGTGCCCCTTCAAACCACGTCGAGAGCCGGTTTTTCAGCAGCCTGTGCAGACCCTATGGCGCGAAGTAGCTGGAGATATCCAGAATCAGTTGCGTCGTGCCGTCCGCAAAGGCGTCGATCGAGCCATCGACGTTCGGCACGATGGCCATGTTCGAGGTCACCGCGCCGTCGTAAGCGTTCAAGGTCGAGACTACGGGCTGGCCTTCGCTGTCCGGCCACAGCGTCAGATAGCCCAGCGCCCCGCTGGGAACGACGGTGGCGTTGAATACGTAGCCTCCCGCGGCGCTGGGCACCTCGCAGGGACTGCTGAGCACGGGCACCGTGAGCTCGCCGCTGAAGGCGCCGTTACCCTGGCGCGTGTCCAGCACGCGACAAGGCGCGAAAACATACAGCGACAGCGCCCCCGTGCTGACCGGCGCAAAGTAGCCGTTGATGTCAATCAGCAGATTCGTCTGATTGGTGGTAAACACCGAAGTCTGCTGCTCGCCTCCCGCCGGCACAATGGCAGCGTTGGCCACCACCGTTCCGGTGGCGTCATTGAGCGTGGACACGATCGGTTGCGATCCGCCTGCCGGCCATATCGTGATGTAGCTGACCGGCCCGTTCACCGGAACCACGCTGACATTCAACGAATAAGCTTGGGCGGAGGACAAGCTGAACGGGGTACATGTACCGTAAGCGCCGCCGGAAGAGGACGATTGCGGCAGGTTAAAGGTTTGCGTGCCGTTGAAACCACGTCCGTTGTTTTGCTGGCGGGTATCGACCAAACGGCACGGCGTCACCGGGAAGAACGCGTAGGTCGAGCTGGTGGTCGGTACGAAGTAGCCGTCGATGTCGAGCAGGACGTCGCTGGTGTTGGTGACATAAACACTGACCGCTTCGCCACTGCCGGCCGGCAGAATGGCAGCGTTCGCCTTGATGCGTCCGTCGTAGGAGTTGAGGGTGGAGATGAGCGGCTGCGTCAGCCCGGTTGGCCACGCCGTCAAGTAGTTCAGGGGCTGGTGGGGAATCGCAGTGATGTTGAGCGAATAAGCTGCCACATTCGACGGAATGGTTTCTCCGCCTTGCCCGCAATTGGCCAGGTACGGGCTGTTGGGTAAAGCCCAGCTGCGCGAAGTGTTACTCTGCAGCGTCCCGCCGCTGAACATATCGTTCATGCGCGTGTCCACCAGCCGGCATGGCGTCAGCGATACGAATTGCAAGGCTTGCGGGACATTGAAAATCGCGTTCACGGTTTGGGCGGAGGTGACGGTGAAGCCACAGCTCAAGCCGAAGCTCAGACCGCAGTTCTGCCAGCCGATGAAGACCGATCCCTGACTGGCCACAGCATTCAGCGTTAGCGGCTGGCCGTCCCAGTACATCCCACTGCAGGTGGTGCCGCAGTTGATCTGGCCATCGCTGCTGGTCACGGTGCCGCTGCCCGTCCCGCTCAGCGTAACCGTCACATTGAACTCCTGATTCTGCGCGATCGTGAAGTTGGAGGAGACCGGCGACTCCTGGTTTCCAGCATTGTCGATGCTATAAGCAGAAATCTGATAGGGGCCGGGCACATACACGTTGAAGGGAGCGCTATAGGCTTGGTAGGCGCCGTTGTTGATCGAATAGTACGTCGAGGCGACACCACTGTACTGATCGGTTGCCGTGAGTGTGACCTGCACCGGGCCGTTGTAGCTTCCGTTTTGCAGCGTGCCGCTCAGGGTGATGGTGGTGATCGGCGGGGTATCGTCGAAGCCCAGCGGGCCATAAGTGTTCAGCGACGAATTGCCGCCATTGTCCCAGCCGCGAACGTAGGCGGTATGCCATCCCTGCGCCAGGTTCGACAATCCCCCGGCCGAGCCGCTGGAGCCGTAGGCCCCCAGAGCGTAATAGCTGCTGTCGGCGCCGGGAGTATTCAGGCGCGAGGGATTGCCGGGATCGGCATCCCAGGCAAGGCTCGCGCCCGCAGGTCCAATCGGCTGGTGGCGATTGTCGGTAGTGTCCGTCATCGTCCAGTTCACCGTCTGGTTGCTGTTGTACCAGTGATGCGTCGGCGGACCGGTGAGCGTGATGGTGGGCCCGGCGCCGTCGCCCGCCAGATAAAAGTTGATCATCCATGAGAGCTGAAACATGTTCGCCGAGCCCCATCCGGTCACGCTGTCATAACCCTCAGTGGCGCAGAAATAGTGCAGGTTGTACATCTCCGTAATGTCGTTGTTATTGCATCCCGAGGTGATGTCGTAGAAGGGAAAGTGCGGAGCGAAGGATTCCCGGCCTTCCTTGTAAAAATAAGTGCTGGTCTGGCCCAGGGGCGCGCATGCCGCGTTGTAACCGGTGCCGCAGGTATTGCCCACGATACTGCCCACGTAGAGCAGGTAGGCATTGGCCTGGGCCACGAAGCCGGTCGTCTCCGGCGCGGCGATGCTGGTGCCGCCCACCGGCTGCAGCTGGCCCTCAAAGAAGAAGTTCTGCGGGGTATTGATCCCGTCCGCGTTCAGGGCGATGTCGGGAATGCTACGGTAAATGCCGTTGCAAGCGGTTGTGCCCTGATAGGTCGTGGTCCACAGGATGCTGCAGCCCCCGCCGGTGCCGCCGTCGTTGTTCTCGCAACCGTAAGGGCCGCCCGTCCAGGTGACCTCGCTCATGTAGCCGCTGGGTCCCGTCTTTAGCGTAGTGCCGCCGACCGCGGTGACGTAAGGATCGGAAGCCGGGTAGGCAATCGATTCGGTCATGCAATCGGCCGTGGCGCCCCAGTCGCCGGCCGCGGCCACCAGCGTCCATCCCTGGCCAGCCATCGTGGTGAAGACGCTGTGATAGTCCTCCATATAACCGGTACCGGTTTCATACTCCGCCAGGCCCCAGCTCATATTGAGCACTCTCGCCTGACTCTGGTTCGAGGCCGCTTCGATGACGCTGAGCAGCGTGCCCAAGTCGTAGCCCGGTCCCTCATAGACATACACTGCGGCCGTGCTGGCGGTGGTGCCGAAGCTGTTCGACATCGCCGTGCTCCACTCCGTATCCAGGGTGGCTTCGGGGTCACAATCGCCATCGCCGGTGCACTGGGTGGCGCCGTCCACCAGAACGCGCTGCACGTTGGAGGCGAGATACGAGTATTGCGCCAGAAAGCCCTGCAGATCCCCGTTCAGGAAATCTCCCCCGATCGCGATGGCAACTGACGACTGCGCCGGGGAATTGCTGGGGTTGTTCAGCGGGTTGCAGCAATGGCCCAGCCCCTGCAGCGGCAGGTAGTTATAGGCATACGAGCTGTAAATGTCGGTCGGATCGTAGGCCCCATCGGTGATTAGGCCATGCGCGCCGTTGTTCGCCGCTTTCATTGCGGCTTGCAGCTTTTGCACGCTGCCATTGCTCTCCAGATGTGTGCCCGGCGCCAACGACGGTCCCGGAGAATACACCGGACTCTGGCGCTGCTTAGGGAAGTGGGTGTGCATCACCTGGATGTTGTTCATCCCCATTACCGAGTGAATCACGCTGCCCAGCGCGGCCGGAACCGACGGCTCGCGATCGTTGGAAAAATAGCTCTTGGCGCCGATCTGGTAGGAGTTGATGGTGACGGAGAATGTCTTTTCGATCACCGCGACCGGAGCCTCGACGTCCACCAGCAGCCGGTCGGCAAAGCGCTGCGTGATGGTAAGTCCCTGGCTCTGCGCCCACGTCACCACCGCCTGCTCATCCTTGGCGGACGGCGCAAAGCGCGCGATCCACTCCGACTGGCTCAGGTATTGGTGGAAGTTGGGCGAAGCCGGATCCTGCAACTGGCGGACAAATTCCTCTTGCTCGGCGGGATGCGGCGGCTGCAGCGTGATCACCAGGCGCAGCATCTGTTGCGCATTGCTGTAGTGTCCCAGCAGCGTAGCCTTGCCGTTTTGCACTTCCGGCGGCACGCCATTCACGGTGACGCTCTGCTGCGCCGTCACGTTGCCGGCCAGAGCAGCCAGTGCGGCCAGTAGCAGGACGCTGCGCATCAGCAATGTGGAATTATTGGAAGTAGGCAGACTGCTGCAAAGGCAGTGGAACCAACGGAGGCGACGCATGGACTACACTCCTGGTAGAGCCTGGTTTTGGGAGCGATTCGATTGTCAGCGCTGGGCCAGTACGCTGCATTGTACGACAACGTTGCCGAATCCTATACCAAATATTTGTAGAACACCTTGCTTTGGAGCAACTTCCGCCTCGGCTAGAAACGGTCTTCCATACATTGACGGCGGGTCGGGCTGAATGGGAAGGTAGTAAGCCGGAATTCTTTTGGCTTGACACGCAGGACTAAAGGTTTGTATCAGGGCACGACCTCGGTCGTGCCGAAGCGGCGTAAGAATAAGCTCGGGCTTTAGCCCCTGTACCTGGAGTCGCAGGGGCTCAAGCCCCTAATCGTCGGTGAGCCCTTGCGGCACGACCAAAGTCGTGCCGTGATACGAAACAGATCGATTTACGAGTCGAGTTCTAATTCTGGTTTTGTTGCGTCACAATCCTTTCTTACGAGGTGCTCCATTGGCTTTAAGCTTTGCCACCGATATTCGCCCGCTATTTCGTGATTTCGATATTGAAGCGATGAAGGGTTTTGGCATGGACTTGTCGTTACACGACGACGTCAAGAAACATGCCGCTGCGATCTACAAGACGCTGGAAGAGGGCAGCATGCCCTGCGACGAGCCTTGGCCCAAAGACCAACTCGCCAAATTCAAGCAGTGGATGGACGAGGGCATGGGAGCCTAGATTTCGGGTGGAGCACTGCTTCAGCCGTGCATCAAGACATCCTCAAGCGCGGGCGGCTTTAGCCGCTGAGGTAATTCATCCATGGTGCGGAACGGCCATGTGTACCTCAGCGGCTGAAGCCGGTCTACTACATGCCGGTTAACTGCACTGCTGAAGCAGTGCTCCACCCAATTTCTTACCCCCGATGCCTCACTCCCGGCGGCGCGATCTCATCCGCCGTCACGAACACCGGCTCAATGTCCACTGGAATATCGCCCAGCCTCTCCAGCGCTGCTTTGAACTCCGGACGCAGCACGCCCAGCGTGTCCAGCATCTGCTTCGCCCCGGCGTAATTTCCTTCCGCTTCCACGGTCAGCAGATCGTGCGTCAGGTCCCGCACCGCGTCCTTGATCTTCGCGTAGTCGACGGCGAACGTCCCATCCGGCCGCGCCACGAAGCCGCCCTTGTCCATCAGGTAATTCACCTGCATGGCCATGCCCTTGCCGTGCGCGTCATTCAGGCCAAAGCGCAGCGTGCGGAACGACGACGCCAGATACGTCGTGTACAGCCGCTTCTCCGAATTCGCATCCGGCTTCAGAATCTCCGCCAGCCCCATCGCCTGCGCGTGCTCGATCATGTACTGCAGCGCGAACAATCCCGTCGCGTCGGCCTTGGCTTCCT
>JASHXK010000412.1 GCA_030043575.1 Terriglobales bacterium | reverse complement strand
CTTCGTTCTTCTCGCAGACCATATCAAGATGGCCTTGCAACAAAGCCATGGGTGCGGATTCGCGGCCGCGGTGCGCGGCCTTGCGAATCACGGTATTGCCGACCTTGTCATGCGTGGCTTCCAGCTTGTGTTTCGTGGCAATCGACAGTACATAGTCACGCGCCGCCGCTTCCTTGGTCGAGGCGCGAGGGATCGCCAGCAACGCATCGAAATGCTTCCACAACTCCTTGGGTTCCAGCTCAGCCAGTGCAGGTGTCATAACACGCTCCATATAAGTGCACACCAATGCTACAGCGAGGGCGGGGAACTGACGAGTCGGGCATGTCGACAGGCATTTTCACCACGGAGGCACGGAGAACACGGAGGAAAAGATCATCCAGGGAAGAAGCAAAAAAACAGAAAGAAGATAAAACTGCCACGATTGATTGTTCTTGGCCTTTCTCTTTTGTCCTGCCTGGGTTTTTCTTTTATTTCTTTCTTTCCTCCGTGCTCTCCGTGCCTCCGTGGTGAAAAAATCTTTGCCCCGCGTGGCTCTGGCGATTTCCCGTTCCGAAACTCGCTTTCCATTCTGCGCACCACGTCACTGTCCCCACGGAACGAATTGCGCTAATGTCGAACAGGATCGCTTCCGAATAGGGTAGGTCAGGGCCAAGCCGCATCGCCATTGGCAAAACGATGCGCTCGCGAGGCGATTGCGCAATCTCTCCTCGGCTGCCGAGAACGCACCGGCAGTAAATCCAAGACCCGACAAATCTCCAGCCTCGTGGCCAGATGCGCACGCCTGCTTGGGCATGCCGTCGGTTGCCATTGGCCAGCGAGGAGGTCGTCGAGATGTTCACGACATGCCGTCACGCGCGATTCCCTGCTACCACCATTCTTTTTTTCCTCGCCTCGTTCCCAGCGGTCGCGCAGACGTTGATCACTACGGTTACCGCCGGATCTGACCCGGTTGCTATCGCCCTCAACCCGACAACTAACAAGATCTACGTCGTCAACCAGGGCAGTAACAATGTGACGGTCATCGATGGGATAACCTACAACACCAATACAGTCGCGACAGGATCCGCGCCGAACGCACTCGCAATCAATTCCACAACCAATAAGATCTACGTCAGCAACGGGAACAGCAACACGGTTACCGTGATCAACGGGGCCAATGACAGCACCACAACTGTCGCCGTGGGGGACTACCCGTTCGCCGTTGCCGTTAACCCCGCCACGAACAAGATCTACGTCGCCAATTACAACGCCAACACCGTGACCGTGATCGACGGAGCGACCAACAACCGCATTGCGACCGTCAACACCGCAAACAATCCGATTGCCCTGGCGGTGAATCCGGCAACCAACAAGATCTACGTTGCCAACACCGGCAGCAATAGCGTGACGATCATCGATGGAGCGACAGACTCAACGACATCGGTTGCAGTGGGGAGTCATCCGTGCGCGGTGGCTGTCAACCAATACAGCAACATGATTTTCGTCGTTAGCTCCGGCTCCGACAGCGTTTCCGTGATTAACGGGGCAACCGATTCGGTCAACAGCGTCGGCGTGGGATTGTCTCCCATCGCCCTCGCGCTCAACCCCATGCGCAACCAAGCCTTCGTGGCCAACTACGGCGACGGCACGGTGACGATCATCGACACCTCCACGCTCGCCACGACCACCATTGCTGCTGGAGCTTCTCCCAAAGGCATCGATGTCGATCCCATCGTCAACAAGGCTTACGTCAGCAACTCAGTATGGGACGGCTCGGTCACGATCGTTGACGGCAGCAACGATTCGACCAGTTCGGTTCTGGTCGGCATCGATCCGACAGCGGTTGCGGTCAATTCGCCGCTGCGCCAGGTGTATGTCGTCAACAACGTGGGCAACAACGTGTCGGTTATCGCCGGCGCCGCTTCCGATCCATTGCAGTTTTTTCCGGTCGCTCCGTGCCGCGTGGTAGATACGCGCCAGGACGATTCTTTCAGCGGTCCAACCCTGCAGGGCAATAGCTCAGGCAGTTGGGCGATACCGAGTAGCCCCAACCTGGCCAATTGCGGGGACACAATTCCTACGAATGCGGCGGCCTACTCCCTCAACGTCACGGCTGTTCCGCACGGCGCCCTGAACTACCTGACGGCGTGGCCGACTGGGTTGACACAGCCGCTGATCTCGACGCTGAACTCTCCCGACGGCCGCGTCAAAGCCAATGCGACGATCATTCCCGCCGGCGTCGATGGCGCGGTCAGCGTCTACGTGACTGACACAACCGATGTCATTCTCGACATCAACGGCTACTTTCAGCCCGCGGCCAGCCAGACGCTCGAGTTCTTCCCACTTGCGCCGTGCCGCGTAGTTGACACGCGCGCGGGATCGAACCAACCGCAAGGACTAGGTCCGCCCGCGCTCGAAGCGCAGCAGTTGCGGGATCTGCCCATTCTGTCCAGCCCGTGCTTGCAGAACGTAACCGATCCCCAGGCCTACTCGTTTAACGTAACGGTTGTACCCAATCCCGCGGGACAACAACTTGGCTATCTGACCGTTTGGCCCAGCAACCAACCGCAGCCCACTGTTTCGACGCTCAACAATCCGACTGCGACGATTGTGGCCAACGCCGCAATCGTGCCGGCTGCGCTCGACGGCGATATCGACGCCTACGCTTACAACACCACCGATCTGATCATCGACATCAATGGCTACTTCGCGGCGCCCACTTCCGGCGGCTTGTCGTTATATCCGGCTACGCCTTGTCGCGTCATTGACACCCGCTCGTCGGGAGGAACCTTTGATGGCCAGCGTAATCCGCCGGTGAACGTCACTGGTAGCCCGTGCGCAGTTCCCAGTTCAGCTCAGGAGTTTGTCTTCAACGCGACCGTCGTGCCCTCGGGATCGTTGGGATATTTGACGCTGTGGGCTAACGGCAATCCGATGCCGCTTGTGTCGACCCTCAATGCCGTTGACGGAGAGATCACGTCGAACATGGCGATCGTCGGCAACAGCGACGGCGAAGTCGACGCCTACGCTTCCGGCTGGACCAATCTCATCCTGGACATCTCCAGTTACTTCGCGCCGTGAGGCTGGCGTAAAAGCGTGGGGCTGATCGAACCGGTCGTCACTTGGCTGGTTCGGCTGCTCTATTTCGCAGGCGGAATCGCAACTCCTGTCCCGGCACCGGCGCGAGGAATGGGATCACGTATCCTCCCACTCCAAACGCCCGGTCTTATTGGTCTCCACCCACGCCCTTATACGCGAATCTTGCGTACGCCGCCCGCGTGCTGCACGACGGTGCGCTGCGCAGCGGCCGATGTTCAAAAACGGCACCGCCTCCGCATCTACTATCGTTTCCGTTGACACCCGACGCGTTCTCGATTTACAGTTTTGATCGCTCCGGCGGTTGGTTCTCGTCCTCCTCCTGCCCCAGTGCAAAAAGATCACTTGCCCCCACAAGTGACACCAATTCAAACCGTTCGAAGAAGGAATGCAGATGAAAACATCGCCATCGTTCCCTGGTCGCGGCACTCGCGCCGCGCTTCTGACCCTCGTACTCGCGTTAATTCTAATCACCACATGCGCACTCCCGGGCCACGCCCAAAGCATATTTCGGGAACTCAGTTACGACACCTTCACCAACGGCTCCAGTCAGCACCAGACCATAGTCGAGCCGGGTGCTTTCGCCCGCGGACCGGTGATTGTCACTGCCTTCCAGATGGGACGCATTTATAGCGGCGGCGGTGCAGACATCTGCTATGCAACCTCGCTTAATAGTGGAATTGCCTGGACCACCGGTTGCCTTCCCGGTTTGACGCAATACGGTCCAGGCGGCGGACCCAATAGCGCAGCCAGCGATGCAGAAGTCGCTTACGACGCCAAACACGGTCTGTGGCTGATTAGCACTTTGCCCATCGGCAACGAATACGATACTGTCGCGGTCAGCTCCTCCAGCGATGGCATCCACTGGAATAATCCCGTTTATGTCATTCAAAACCAGGACGCCGATAAGGAGTGGATTGCCTGCGACAGCACGTCTACCAGTCCCTACTATGGCAACTGCTATATGGAGTGGGACAACCCTGACTTGGGGGACCTGCTCTACATGAGCACGTCCAGCGATGGCGGGCAGACTTGGAGCGCGCCACAGACTACCCAAGGCATGGACTACGGCATCGGCGGCAATCCTGTGGTGCAGCCCAACGGAACCGTGGTGGTTCCCTTCGGCGACTTTATTGGCGGAAATTCGGCCTTCGTCTCCACCAATGGCGGGCAAAGCTGGACCGCGTCGATCCAGATCGCCCAAGCTCCCAGCCATAACGAGGATGGAGGTATTCGCAGCGCCGATCTGCCTTCGGCGGCGATTGATGGCGCCGGTACGGTTTACGCCTCCTGGTCCGACTGCAGCTATGAAACCGACTGCTCCGCGAACGACATCGCCTACAGCAGTTCCACCGACGGCGTTCACTGGACGCCCAAGGTGCGCATTCCCACCTATCCCATTGGCAGCGGCGTGGATCAGTTCATCCTCGGCATGGGCATTGACATCAGCACCTCCGGAAGCAGCGCCCACATGGGCATGACCTATTACTACTATCCGGTTTCCAACTGCGGCAATAGTTGTCAACTGTATGCCGGATTCACCTTGTCCAGCGATGGCGGGCAAACCTGGACGGCCGGTCGTCAACTTTCCGCTTCGATGCAGGTCGACCCCTGCGGGGACGGCGGCTGGCTGCCCAACACCTTCTCCGGCTGCATGGTCGCCGATTACGTGGCTACGGTGTTTCCCGCCGGAGGCAGGGCGTTCCCGATTTATCCGTGGGCCTTTGCGCCGACCAATGGCTTGTTCCAGGAGGCCGTGTACTCTTCAACCAACGGCTACACGCCAGAAGATCTGGATGAGCCGCTGATGAGCTCCGCGGGTGAGAAACCAATTCCCGGCATCAAGTCGCAGCGCATCAGAACGAGCGGCGACGTCGACAACCTGCCGCCGAACCGCAGCGGGCAGCAGGCTCCTCCGCGCGAGCGGGACTAAAAGAACGCTGGCCACCGGTTCTTTTGCCGGCGGTCACACGAATGCAAAGGCCGCCAGCACACCCGCGCTGACGGCCTTTTGCTATATCGCGAAAATTCCGAAATCCTACGACATCTTCACAAACGCCCAGAACAACGTTCCGGACAGCATGATCGACACCGGCAGCGTCAGCAGCCACGCCATAAGCAGGTTGCGCACAGTTGCCCATTGCAAGCCGGTTCCGTTGGCCGCCATTGTTCCAGCCACGCCCGACGACAGCACGTGGGTCGTACTCACCGGCAATCCAAACCAGTCAGCCGCGCCGATCGTGGCCATTGCCGTAATCTCGGCGGCCGCGCCCTGGCCATAAGTCAGGTGGTCCTTGCCGATCTTCTCGCCGACGGTGATGACGATGCGCTTCCACCCGATCATCGTGCCCAATCCCAGCGCCAGAGCGACCGCAACCTTCACCCACGTCGG
>JASHXK010000411.1 GCA_030043575.1 Terriglobales bacterium | reverse complement strand
CGATGATGCGATAAATGCCGCCGAACGTGACGGCTGGCTTGGCCCGATCCCGCGTCAGGGGATAGAGGCGTTCCCCTGCTCCCCCTGCCAGCAAGACTCCCAGGGTATCTCTCATCTGCCGATGTCCCTAATGCGACTGACTTGCGTAACTGAAACTGGTTCCTGGACGTGCGACCCACACTTGAAAGTCGCATCTTAGCACAGGCTTTGGTGAGCGGGTGTGACTGTCAAGCTCGGCATTAGCACTGCCTACTCGCTGTCTTCCAGGCTGATGCGGAGCGACTTCAGGAACTTGCGATCCTCCGATGTCATTCTGAAATTGGCTGAAGCACGACGAACTGCGGGCTGCTTTTCCGGCTGCTCCTCACCCTCTTCGGCTTCATTGAATCCAATGGTCGCCTCCAGCACCACGAAGACGTCGTATCCGCCGGCCTTGATACGCGAGATCACCTCAGCGATCTGCTCGGAATCAGACAGCGAATTATTGATCGCGTCTCCCAACTCCTTGATCATGCTCTTCAGTCGCTTGTCCACAATGTCACCTGAGCCTTTCGCGGGTCCCCTATAACAGATGCTCGCACAACTCCCTTCGTTCCTGAAAGGCACTTAAACCTCAGGAACCTTCGTCTGTACTCATTGGATGCCGTCTTAACCAGGCGAGTTTTGCCGAGTTCCCCGGAGGCGTTCAAAGCAACTCTGACTGCTAGAATAACCAGTGATCGTCCTCGCCAGGTTATAAGAAGAGGTTCAGCTTGCCATCCCGCGATCTCGGCACCCAAGGACGTGCATTCTTGCGCGTAGCCGGACGAAAAACCGGTGAAAATCGCTGGGTTCGGGCATTTTATCGAGCAGGAAGCGTCACCCTGCACAGCGTCACCCGCGTGCTGCATATTTTGTGGTTAGAGGTTACCGGCCTGTTCTTCCTGGCGCTGGCATTTGTTGGCGCGGCAGCGGCCGTTCGGGAATCGCATCGACGCGCACTGGGAACAGGTTCGATGGGCAAAACGCTATTGGCGACCGGTTTTGCGCTGCTTTTTGCCTATTTTGGGGTCAATTCGTTCTGGCGGTCGCGGCGTCGCTAGTCGCCGCTTTCGTGATGCGCGATACGCCGGTTGCCGGTTGGTGGGCTTGTCGCTTGTGATGCACATCATAGCGGGCTTTTGAGCCGCAGGCGATAATCGAATCATCTCAGACGACCGAGGGCCCGATTCTCATGCCCGAAACCAAGCAGAAGACCGCTGTGCTGAAGCCCGCAGAAATGCAGGAAACGTCCTCGCACATCACGGTAAATCCGCTCTACACCTCCACCGATCTGGAAAACTGGGACTACGACCGCGAGGTCGGGTATCCGGGACAGTTTCCTTACACCCGAGGCGTTCAGGCCACGATGTACCGCGGCCGTCTCTGGACGATGCGGCAGTACGCCGGCATGGGCGACGCCGACGAATCGAATCGCCGCTACAAATACCTGCTGAGCCAGGGAACCACTGGATTGAGTGTGGCCTTCGATCTCCCTACGCAGATTGGCCTGGATTCTGACAATCCGCTGGCGATGGGCGAGGTCGGGAAAGTCGGCGTGGCCATCGACTCGATCGAGGACATGATGCGCCTGTTTGACGGCATCAACCTGGAAAAGATCTCGACCTCGATGACCATCAACGCCACGGCCGCGATTCTCCTCGCGCTGTATATCGTGACGGCGCAGCGCACCGGACGCGATGTGAGCAAGCTGGCAGGAACGGTTCAGAACGACGTACTGAAGGAGTACATTGCGCGCGGCACCTACATCTACCCGCCGGTGCAGGCGATGCGCATCATTACCGACATCTTCTCCTATGCCAACCAGCACGTGCCGGAGTGGAACACCATCTCCATCTCCGGCTACCATATGCGCGAGGCTGGCTGCACCGCCGTGCAGGAGGTAGCATTCACTCTGGCTGACGGCATGACATATGTGCAGGCGGCGATCGATGCCGGGTTGGACGTCGACAAATTCGCGCCGCGGCTGTCGTTTTTCTTCAACGCGCACAGCAATTTCCTGGAAGAGGTAGCCAAGTTCCGCGCGGCGCGACGTATGTGGGCCCGCATTATGCGCGATCACTTCGGCGCGAAGAACGCCAAATCGCAGATGTTGCGCTTCCACACCCAGACGGCAGGCTCGACGCTCACCGCGCAGCAACCCGAGAACAACATCGTTCGCACCGCGCTGCAGGCGATGTCGGCAGTACTGGGCGGAACCCAGTCCCTACACACCAACTCGTTCGACGAGGCGCTGGCGTTGCCGACTGAGCAGTCGGCGCGTATCGCTCTGCGCACCCAGCAGATCGTCGCCTACGAATCGGGAGCGGCGCAGACGATCGATCCGTTGGCCGGCTCTTATTACGTGGAGACGTTGACCAATCAGATCGAGTCGAACGCGCTGGGCTATCTGGAAAAGATTGAGGCGATGGGTGGCATGTTGAAGGCCATCGAGCGCGGATTTGTGCAGCAGGAGATCCAGAACTCAGCCTACGAGTATCAGAGAGCCGTCGACGAGAAGCAGGCGATCGTGGTCGGTGTAAATTCCTTCACGTTGGAGCAGGAAAAGCCGGTTCCTCTGCTGCATATTGACGAGTCGCTGGAGCGCAAGCAGGTGGAACGCGTACGTACACTGCGCGCGAAGCGCGACCAGGCCAAATGGCAGACTGCAATCCAAAAGGTGGAAGAAACCGCGCGCGGAACCGGCAACCTGATGCCGGTGATCGTCGAGGCGGTCGAAGCCAATGCCACGGTTGGCGAAATCTCCGATGCTATGCGGCACGTCTATGGCGAGTATCACGAGACGGTGGTGATCTGAGGCATTCCTACAGCAGAGTTTCTTGATGGCGACCCACCCTGGAGATTTCCGATTGCTTGCGAAAGTTGGATTCGCTATACTTCCGCAACTATCCGGGGGGAGACGTGGCCACTCCAGCGATCGGAACCGAACCCACACGCCACGACAAAGCTTGGCGTCAGAAGTTTGCCAAAGCACTCTTGAGGATTGGGCATGGCGTCAAGTTCGTTGTTCTTAGGCTGATCCAACCCATCCGCTCTTTGGCTACGAGCGCCTTCGCCTCCAAGACAGGCACACTGCTGTTCCTGGCGGGGGCCGTGATAGCCCTGTCCATCGTCTGGGCCTTGAGCTTGAGATTC
>JASHXK010000410.1 GCA_030043575.1 Terriglobales bacterium | reverse complement strand
CTACGCCGATTTCTGGGAGCTCTATCGCCGCGGCGTGCTGCCGCAGGAGACGCGCAATTACGTTCCCATCATCATCGCCGAAACCATCATGGCGAAGAATCCCGAGCAGTACGGCCTGCAGGCCGTCGCGCCCGAGCCGGCCGTGCAACTCGACCACATCGTCATCACCTATCCCGTGGACCTGCGCCTGGTGGCCGAGTGCGTCGACACCTCGGTCGACTATTTACAGGAAATTAATCCCAGCCTGCTGCGCATGACCACGCCCAAGGATCAGCCCTTCACGCTGAACCTCCCGGCCGGCTCGCAGGAGAAGTACGAGACCGCCATTGCCGCCATCCCGCTGGACATGCGCACCTACTGGCGCTATCACCGCGTCGAATACGGCGACTCGCTGGGCACGATCGCGCGCAAGTATCACGTCTCGACCTTGTCCATTGCCGATGCCAACAGCCTCTCCGGCAGCGTTGGCGACGACATCAAACCCGGCACGAAGCTGATCATCCCGATCTCCCCAAACCGCCATGAAGGCTCCGCCGACGCCTACTCGCATAAGGCCACGCACTACAAAGTTCGCAAGGGCGATACCGTCGCCTCGGTGGCCGACGACTTCGAAGTACCAGTCGATAAAGTCCGTAAATGGAATCACTTACGCGCCAGCTCGGAGCTAACGCCAGGCCGCACCCTGGTCATCTACAAGCCCACCAGCTCGGACAGCAGCGCCGCCTCTGCCGCTGCCGAAGGCGATCCGCCGGAAGCGAAGACCGCCAGCGCGACGGCCGCTCACCATAGCACTACTGGGAAGCCCCACTCCTCCACGACCCAATCTGCCGACGTCAAACACCACACCGTCAAGAAGGGCGAAACGCTGTTCAGCATCGCCGAATCGAACCATGTCTCCGTCGCGGAGCTAAAACGCGACAACCCCAAGCTGGCCGCCAACCTTCGCGCCGGCGACGTGCTGGTGATCAAGAAGCAGCCGTGAGCTCTGAGCCGTGAGCCATGGGCGCAGCCCGATCGCTAATGCTGGCGGGCCGACAGCCCGCGGCTTGGACTGCTGCCTTGGTCCATAGCCCACTGCTCACGGCCCACGGCTTCTTCTTGCCAATTGCCACTTGCTCTGTTACAACAAGCCCGTTGTAATATTTTTCGGGCGCGATGCTGCCGCTGGAGCGCGCGCCACTTGTAAGGTACTCGTCTTTGGTATAAAACCGAGTTTTGCTTTGCCAGCTGCCTCCGTTAGTTCATGCGGAGTCCGGCGCCATCAGGAGGACAAGCATCATGACATTCGACGAAACGCTCTATGGTCGCAGAGATGACGAAATGGACGACTACGGAGACAGCGCCTACAACGATTCCCTGGAAGGCGAGGAGTACGAGGAAGAAGAAGAAGAGGAAGAAGAACCTGAATCCGTCACGGTCGTCGAGGAAGACATCGAGATCGAACCGGTAGCCGCGGCCGCTCCACCGCCGGCGCCGCCAAAGAAGGCTGCTCCCAAGAAAGCGGCGAAAAAGGCCGCCAAGAAAGCTCCCGCCAAAAAGAAGGCCGCGAAGAAGGCTGCCAAGAAGAAGCCGGCCAAAAAGGCTGCGAAGAAAGCCGCCAAGAAGCCGGCCAAGAAGAAAGCCGCGAAGAAAGGCGGCGCGAAGAAAGGCGGCGCGAAGAAAGCCGCCAAGAAGAAGAAACGCCACTAGCCCCACGCCGTGGCTCTCCCGCTCTGATCTGTGCCCCAGGTTCGCCCATCGGTTGGGCTAACCTGGGCGTCGTCGAGCTTCTACTCAGCCAATGCGCGGATCCTTGTAGTGCGGGCCTTCAGGCCCGCGTTACAGGTTTGCCTCGTATCAGGGCACGGCTTCAGCCGTGCCAATAGGTCATCAGGAAACTCGGGCTTCAGCCCCTGTCAGCCGCGCTTCTGCCGAGGCTCTTCTTTCATCTCGGCACCTTCTTCCGCTTGCGGGAAAATCGCACATCGCCCTGCGACATTCCTCACTGCAGCTGCGTCA
This sequence comes from Terriglobales bacterium, assembly GCA_030043575.1. Taxonomy (GTDB): domain Bacteria; phylum Acidobacteriota; class Terriglobia; order Terriglobales; family Acidobacteriaceae; genus Bog-257. Next base: position 2,484 of record JASHXK010000410.1, on the reverse strand, counting down.
ACATTGCACGAAGACGCGTGACCCCTGCCGCTGCACCGTGAATCGCCCGCGACTAGGATGCTTCTGTATCAACTCCACGTCGTGCCGGACTCCGCCGACAGCAATCCCGACCCCCGGTAGCTGCCGCGCCGGCACGACTTTCTTGGCAACTCTCACAGCGACCTTAGAAAATCCAGCAGGTCCTGCTTCTGCGCTTCGCTGAGGTGGTGGTAGTTGTTGACCACGCCATTCGCTTCCGAGCCCGCACTGGAATGCTGCTCGATTGCCTGCACCAGGTCCTGGGTGCGCCCATCGTGCAGGAAAAACACGCGCTGTCCCAATCCCCACAGCGGGGCAGTACGAAACTCGTCCGGTCCGGCGGTACCTTGAATGATGTCGTCGGCTAGACCCGAACCCATGTGATGGACGGCGAGGTCGGAAAAGAGATTGGCTTGCGCATTGCTCAATTGAGTGCTGAAGGAGGAGCCAGCCGTCTGCAGGCTAGGCGTGTGACACAATGCACATCCCACGCTGTTAAACACGCTGCGCCCATTCTGCACGTTTTGCGGGCAGCCCGAACCGGAGCAGGCGGGCCTGGGCTGGTCGAGAAAGCGCATGAAGTTGGCAAACTCCACCGCGTTGCTGGTGGCCTGCGCTCCGTCATTGCCGGCCTGCATGTTGGTATGGTCCTCGGGCGTCCCATTAAACAGGCACTCGGCCGGCGGCTGCACCGGCGGATAGCCGCGTTCGTCGGAGAAGACTTCGTTGCTGACGCCCATTTCCACGCTTTCGGCTTCCGCGGCGAACAAGCCGAGCGATTTATTCTGCGCCTTCCAGCCGAAGCGCGAGATGGTACCGTCATTGGGGTTGCGATTGAAATGCCCGCTGATGCCGAGCGCGGCCTTCATCGTCCCATTGGATTGCAGATTGGCAACCAGCGTGGCCTCGGGAATGTTCTCGATGAATCCCGCGCCGAACACCGGCGTGGGAATGCGGAAGATCAGGTTGCCGAGATGGTTCATCTGCTGGAAGTCCGGCTGCGGCAGCTGGCAGGTTTGCAGGCCCCCGGTCATGCCGAAGACCATGGTGGCATCGACACGCCCTTGAATGGTGAACGCGTTATGCACGCCGCCGTCGCGCACATTACTGAGCGTTCCATTGGACGCGAGCAGGTATTTGAAGCGCGGCTCGCGCACGGGGCCATCCAGGGTAATGAAGAAGGGCACCGTATTGGTTGCACCGTCCAGCGTGGCCACCGCTACCTGCGGATTTGGGCCAACGAACGGATAAGCGGTGGTGCTGGGGCTGGTTCCGCCGGTCGCCGGCTGCGAGTGGCAGCTGCCGCACGAATTGCTGTTGAAGCCCGGACCGAGGCCGGGGCTGACTTCTCCTAGTAGCGTTCCACTGACGGAAACCACTTCTCCGAAGCGCAACATGCCATCTTCAAAGAAGGCGGTCTGGCTGTTGTTGAGGCCGGCAATTGGATTTCCCGCGCCGACCGGAGCGCCGCGCGGTCCAGGATCGCGGGCGACGAATTGCGCCTCGAGGCCGCTGCGCAAACTGGGCAGGAAAAGCAGAAACGCGGCGAACAGGACGAGGGATGGCGTAAGCCTTGAATGTGTCATTTGGGCACAACATTCTGCCTGAAGTGCCCCGGCTCGGCAACAGAAAAATCACCTGTAGTCAGGAAGGAATGGGCATCGCGAATGGCCAAAAGCGAACGCGATTCTCCGAAACACTGCGGCTCCGGACTTCTATGCATCAGGCGAGATAAGAATGCGGGATATCCCACAATGACGGACTCTCACAACGACCTCAGGAAGTCCAACAAATCCTGCTTCTCCTGCTCGCTTAAACGGTCATAACGCTTTACCACGCCACTGGCCTCCGATCCCGGGCTGGCATGCTGCCGGATCACCTCCACCAGATCCCTGGTTCGCCCATCATGCAGGAAAAACACGCGCTGGCCCAGCCCCCATAGCGGCGCGGTGCGGAACTGATCCGGCCCGGCGCTGCCCTGGATAATGTTGTCCTCCAATCCCAAGCCCATGTGGTGCAGCGCAAGATCGGAGTACAGGTTCGCATTCGCGTTGCTCAACGAATTGCTCAACGACGAGACCGTGGTCTTCAGCGTGGGCGTGTGGCACAGGGCACAGCCAATGCCGGAAAACAGCCGCCGGCCATTCTGCACCGTCCCCGGACAAGCCGCGCCTTCGCACGCGGGCTTCGGCTGATCCAGAAAACGCATGAAGTTGGCTGCTCCCATAAAACTACTGGGCGTTGCCGGGCCGCTTTCGCCGGCTGCCATCTTGATGTGGTCTTCGGGCGTTCCATTAAACAGGCAGTCAACTGGCGGCGGCACGGGCGATCCGAGCTTGCCGGGAATCACTTCGTTGCTCACGCCGATCTCCGCGGTGGCGGCTTCGCCGGCGAACGGCAGCAGCGAGTTGCCAATGGCCTTCCAGCCGAAACGGTTAATCGTGCCGTCGACGCCGCGGCTGAACG
>JASHXK010000409.1 GCA_030043575.1 Terriglobales bacterium | reverse complement strand
CTGCTCGACGAGCCGACGAACCATCTCGACATGCGTGCCAAAGACGTTCTGCTGGAATCGCTGGAAAAGTACAACGGCACCGTGGTCTTTGTCTCCCACGATCGCTACTTCATCGACAAGCTGGCCACGCGTGTCTTCGAAATCGGCAACGGCCGCCTCGAAGTTTTTCCCGGCAATTACGAAGACTACCTTTGGCGCAAGCAGCGCCAGCAATCCGGCGAGGGCGAGGCCGAGCAGCCGATCTGGACTCCCACATTGTCAGACGTCCCCGGCTACGTTGAGCAGAAGTCTCAGCAGCAGAAAAAACGCATCAATCCCATCAAGCTAAAGCAACTGCAAACCCGCCACGAACAGATCGAGCAGAACATCGCGCAACTGGAAGACGGCATTGCCGAATGCGAACGCGGGCTGCAGTCGTTTGTCAGCGTGGAAGAGACTGCGAGGTGGACTGATCTGCTGGCCAAGCGCCGTGGCGAACTCGAGACGTTGATGAGCGAATGGGAGAGTTTGTCGCAGGAACTCGAACGAGCTAACGCATAAAGTAGCCGGTTGTCAGAGAGATGCTTCCCGCCAGCGTTACCTGATCTGATCGGTTTTGTCAGCTGCCGATACCGGGAACCTCCTGCTTTCCCGCCACCACCACCTGATCCCGTCCCTCGCGCTTGGCTCGATACAGGGCCTCGTCGGCGGCCTTCACAATCGTCCCAGCCGAGTCACCGTTCACCGGGAATCCCGCGACACCAATCGACACGGTGATCTTGCGCAGGGTTTCGCCGTGATAGCGAACCTGCAAGGCGGTGACCTGCTGCCGAATGCTTTCCGCGCGCTGATGTCCGGCCTCCAGATTAGTTTCGGCCATAATCAACAGAAACTCTTCGCCTCCGTAACGGCAACTGATGTCGCCACCTCGCACCTGCAATCGCAGCATCGCCCCCAGCTCGCGCAGCAGTAGGTCGCCGGCTTCGTGGCCATAGACATCGTTGAACCGCTTGAAGTGATCGATGTCGATCATCAACACCGTCACTGGAGTCTGGCTGCGTGCTGCCCGCAGCAACTCCCGCTCCAGTGAGTCCTCCATATGCCGGCGATTGAACAGGCCCGTCAGAGCATCCCGCAGCGATTGATATTTCAAGGTGTCGCGCAGCTGGAGATTGGCGAATGCCAGCGCGATCTGCTCGGACAAGGTTTCTGCCAGCCTCAGTCTTCGCTGTACAACGTGCGCGCCAGCCACACAATCGCACAAAGTGGAATCATCGATGCTCAACACGCCCAACGCGTCCCCCTGCGCAATCATGGGGAGACACAAGTGGCACGCCGCCGCGCTGTCGGCGCTATGCTCGCAGATCAGGTTGAATCCGCGCGGCTGTACCAAGTGGTGCTCACCTTTGCGCAGAGCCCAGCAGCTCTCCGGAGGGAACGGCCCCGCTTTGCTTTCTCCGTTTCCCCAGGTGAAAGCGACGTCCAGCAGATTGCGAGAGGAATTCAGCAGTAGCAGCGACCCGGCGGCGAAGAATTGCTGCAAAACACGCGCCGCCAGCTTGCGCGCTTCGTCCAGTGTCAAACAGGATTGCAGCAGCTTAACTAGCTCGTTGATGGCCTCGATCTCTCGCGTGTAGGCCTGGGTCTCGTTCAGCGATTCACGCAATTGATCCTGCGCACGCGCCAGTTCCTCAGTCCGCTGGGCTACGCGCCGTTCCAGCATTGCATTCAGAGTACGCAGCTCTTCTTGCATGCGGGCCCGGTCTTTGGCATCGGCCACAATCCGGCTGGTGGCGAAGGCTCCAATCCCCGCCGCGAAAAGCGCCGCCAACCACACAATCGTCAGGGCTACGCGCCGCGTCGTTTGGTCGATGGCTTCTCCCTGTTGGTTGATGACCTTAATCTGCTCCATCTCGAAGGACGCTAAGTCATCCCATGCCAGGTGGTAGGTGTAAAGCTCCGGCATCACCTGCCTCAGCATGATGCCCTGCGCCTTAAGTGGATTGTTTTCCTGGAGCAGCATTTGAAGCACATAACTGTGGTCCTTGAGAAAGGTTGCCCGCGCCTCCTTGATCGCCCGAAGCAACTGGCGTTCCTTCTCGCTGTCCGACTGCGCCTCAAGTTGCTGCAGAATTTCCGTTAGTCGACGGCTGTTTTCATCCCTGCGAGTCAATACCTCCTTCCGCGAAGCATCCTTATCCAGGAAAAGCCGCGTGGTAATCAAGTCGTTCTCGTTGCAATAGCGCACCGCGCCATGGACTGTTTCCAACTTAGTCAGTCGGCTGTCGATCTGCCGATCCACAGCGTGGTCGACGCTGAGCACCCGATTGCTCGCCCAATATCCGACCCCCATCATGATGACGATGGGCACGGCGAAGCACACACCAAGCCTCGACGCCAACCGCCAGTCGGCTTGCGCCGCTCGCCGAATTGCTTGCATGGGATGATCGGCTATGTCTGCGGCCCGCTCAGATCCCGCGACAGGGGACACGGACATATCCGGAATCGAACTCTCTCGCGGCTTGGCCGGTGCTAAGGCGTCTTCTGCATGACAAGCCATCCGGCCCTCCTGAACCTACGCCGTTGGTAGCGTCGCGGCTGGTTGCAGACTAAGCCGAAGAGCCCATAAAACCGCATTAGTTTTCTCTCAGAATTGACAATCGGTGGGCGCAGATCCGTAGTTGGCAGACGATTCTGTTGTGGGAATTTGCTGTTCGCTTGTACCAGGCCGTTAAGGCCGTTCTCCCTCGCGCCATTGCGGTGTGAAGTCGCTGTTCGCTAACCAGCCGATCGGCCCGATCATCGATCCGATCGCACTGTCGAGATGTGGCCAGTCGACTTTGTCGATGGTATCGGTCGGCTGATGGTAGTCCTTGTGCAATCCGTAGCTGGAGACGGTCTGCGCCACAATGCCGTCCTCTGCCAACGCGTAGTTATCCGAACGCATGAAGAAGTTCTCTTCCGGGTGCGGATCGCCCACGAGCCTGGCCCCATGACTTGCTAATGCCGGACCCAGATCGGTCCGCTCCCAGCCGGTTAACCACAACTCATCCGGTTTTACCTTAGCGTCGGCACGCCCAATCATCTCGAAGTTCAGGTTGGCGACAAGATGGTTCAGGGGAAAGGGCGGATGTTTGAGGAAGTATTGCGATCCCAGTAGTCCGGTCTCCTCACTGCCGAACAACGCGAACACCAGCGTACGTTGCGGGCGATGCTGCCGCGCCAGAGCTCTTGCCAGCTCCATCACCGCGACCGTGCCGGACGCGTCGTCATCCGCACCAGGATACATTTTGCCGTCTCGTACTCCCAGATGATCGAGATGCGCGCTTAACAGGATGACCTGCTGCCGCAGCGTCGTGCCCTCGATCTTGGCCAGCACGTTCCAGGTATGTGAAATCGTCCACGACGTTACATCAGCGTGCAGCTTGAGCACGGTGCCGTCCTGCGCATCCCACAGCTGCTGTGCCCGTTCGTCTTTCAGCAGGATCACGTCAGGTCCCGCTGGAGCATCCCCGATCCTCCTCTCCGCTCGCGGCAGCTGGCTGCCGAGCCGTTCAAACATCGCTTCAGCGCCCGCCACTTGCGGTACGATCAGCAGAGCAGCTTTGCTTGCTCGATACGGAGCGATCGCCCTTTGGACGTCCTGCCTGCTGGCATCCGCCTTGACCTTGAACAGCACCGCCACTCCGGCTTTGACCGCGCTGGGCGAGGTTGTGGTGGTGTTGAGATCCAGCTTCTGCAGTGGCGCGGAAATATCCGGTTCCGGAAGTTGCATCGCTGCAAACTCGGTTCCGTGTTTCCACGCCATGCTCTTGCCCGCGTTGTCAAAGCTCAGTATCGGAGCCGTTGTCACCGCTCGCGTCTTGATGGTTGCTGTCTGGATGTACTCGCCAGTTCCGGCTGCAGGCGCCAGCCCGTAGCGCTTCAGCTGCGCCGCGATATACTGTGCGGCGTGATATTCATCCGCCGTGCCGCTGCCGCGGCCATTCAACTGGGGGCCGGCAAGATACTCAAGATTGTGACGAATGCATGCAGCGCAAACGGCCGACGCTTTGTCGCCGCTGCCCTGCGCGGTAGCTGCAATCGCCGCCAGCAGGGCGACCGGAGTCAGAAATTTTTGGGGAAATCGAAATCGTATCAAGGTTCCAGTTTAGTGCCAGCTTAAGCTAAGAACTAAATTCGTACCCATCCGGCGCGAATCGCAGCCAGACTCACCACCGCGACCACAATCCACAACAGAACGCCCTGCAGCAACGGCCGCGGACCCACCTTCCGCAGCGCCGACGGCGACAGGCTTGCCCCAATCAGAAACAGGGTGACGATCAGCATCACTTTGCCCGCAGCGCTCAGGAAATGATACGCAGGCGCGCCGGGAAACAAGTATGTATTGGCCACCGCCGCCAGGCAGAAAAACAGAATGAACCACGGCCACTGAATATGGCTCTTGCTGCCTTTGACGGCAGCGGTGCCGACGGATACCGGAACAATCCACAGCGCGCGCGCCAGCTTCACGGTAGTCCCAACTGCCAGAGCAACTGCGCCATACTTTGCCGAAGCTCCCACCACCGAGCTGGTGTCATGAATCGCCAGCGCCGCCCACAATCCGAACTGCGTTTGCGACAGCTTGAGCCAGAGTCCAATCGCTGGAAAGGTCAATAACGCGACCGAGTTCAACACAAAAACCGTCCCCAGCGAAACCGACATTTCGTCTTCCGTCGCGCCAGTGATCGGCCCAACCGCGGCGATTGCACTGCCGCCGCAAATTGCCGTTCCTGTCGAAATCAAGAACGCTGGCCGCGGACGAACCGCGACGAGCTTCCCCAGCAGCATCCCCACTGCCATTGCAAACGTGATACTTAGCGCGGTATAGAGAAATCCGCTCTTGCCGGCCTTCACGACTTCCTGCAAGTTCATGCCGAAGCCGAGTCCCACCACCGCTGCTTGCAGAAGGAGTTTTGAAAATCGTCGGGATGGTCCAGGATAGGGATGAGTGGCGATTGCGCCGAAGACCAATCCGGCTACCAGAGCCAGCGGAGGCGACGCCCAGGGGGTGAGGCAAAAAATAAGCCCCGCGACAAAAAGGATTCTTGCATTCATCAAGCGGCTAGACGACACCCAGTCGTCCACCGGGATCGCCAACCACGGCCATGTCTAAGCATTGGGCACATGAAGCGCAGCTAAAATGGGCCCAATGCCAAGGAGCGGTGACAATTTCCTTGACTCCGGGCCCATTCGATCCTGAAATGGATCGGAGGTGATACTTTTATGGTACGCCAGCCTTCTTAAATGTCAAGCAGAAAGCGCGATAAATCGCTGAATTTCCAGTAGTTGCACCATTTCCGTCGTGACATTCAAATGCCTGAAAACATTGAAGATGATCGTTCGACCGCAGCGCTTGTCGCGTAGCTTCCGGCGCGATATGGAAAATTCTCC
>JASHXK010000408.1 GCA_030043575.1 Terriglobales bacterium | reverse complement strand
CAGCAAGACCGAGAACACCCGTGCGGCTTATCCGGTGGAGCATATCGAAAATGCCGTCATACCCGGCATCGGTGGACATCCGAAGAATGTTGTCTTTCTGACGGCCGATGCGTTCGGGGTGCTGCCTCCGGTTTCCAAGCTTACTCCTGAGCAGGCGATGTATCACTTTATGTCGGGCTATACGGCGAAAGTCGCGGGCACCGAAGCGGGTGTGACCGAGCCACAGGCGACGTTCTCTACGTGCTTTGGCGCGCCGTTCATGCCGCTGCCACCCAAGACGTATGCTGAGATGCTGGGCCGCCGTCTGCGCGAGCACAACGCGCAATGCTGGCTGGTGAACACTGGTTGGCAAGGTGGACCGTATGGCATTGGGAAGCGCATGAGCCTGCCCTATACGCGTGCGATGGTGAATGCGCTGGTGGAGGGGCGGCTGGCCAATGTCGAGTTCGAAGTTGAGCCGGCGTTCGGATTGAGTATTCCGAAGTCGTGTCCGGGAGTTCCTTCGGACCTGCTGGCGCCGCGCAATTCCTGGAAGGACAAAGCGGATTACGATAAGACCGCAGCTGATCTATCGGCGCGTTTTGCCAGGAACTTTGAGAAGTTCGATGCGCCTGCCAACATCAAGGCCGCTGGACCAAAGCCAGCCTCCCAGTAGCCAGTTACCCCATGGTCCCCTCTTGAGGTTCGCGCGATTTCTGCAGTAAACTGCGCCAACCCGCCCGCGAAATGAACGCACCAGGGCGGGGTCTGTGCCCGATTCCGCTGGACAGGAGAAGCTTGTGGAGCGTATCCGGTTCGTGACCCATCGCGACCAGCGCATTCTGTTGCTGGACTTCACCAACTGTTCCGCCGAAGACGTGGCCACGCTCTCCGAGCATGTTCCCGGCGTGGTTACCAGCGAGCCCCTGCGATCAGTCTTGGTGGTTGCCGACTTTACCGGCGCAGAATTCAATCGCGATGCAGTCGAGGAGATCAAGATCTCCACTGCACTCGATCGGCCGCACATCAAGCGCGCGGCGTGGGTTTTGACCGGCAATCTGCCGAAGACGCTTTACGACTCGATCTGCAATTTCTCGGCGCGAAACTTTCCCGTCTTTGACACGCTCGAGGAAGCGATGGACTATCTCGCCAGCTGATCGCCTTCCGCAAAAAAACAAAGCCTCCGCAAAACGCGGAGGCTGCAACCCGATACATCAGGCCTCAGTGGCTGGGAGCAGCCGGCTTTGGCGTCGCCGGAGCCGACTTGGTCGACGCGGGACGCGAGCCTTCCAGTACGGAACCGCTACGGTGCGAGCGGCGTGCGGCAAATACCGACAGCGTAATAGAGGTCAGCATGAAGATGATGGCTGCCCAAGTCGTCGCCTTGGTGAGGACGGTGGCAGCGGTACGGGTTCCAAAAGCGGTCTGGCTGCCCATGCCGCCAAAGGCCGCGGCGATGTCGCCGCTCTGGCCGCTCTGCAGCAGCACCACGATGATGAGGAACGCACAAACAATAATGTGGACAGTCGTAATCAGGGCTACCATGAAACTTTCAACTCTCTCTTCCAGCGGAGTGCGCGCACGTACGCAAGCTCATCCGCAATTGGGATCTCTAAACGTAACTGGCAACCTGGCGTGAGGTATGGTGCGGAAGGGGGGACTTGAACCCCCATGCCTTTCGGCGCCACCCCCTCAAGATGGTGTGTCTGCCAATTTCACCACTTCCGCACACGCTCCGGATGCGAGGCATCTCGGGGTCCAAGCAGAACGTAGAGGCAGAATAAGTATAGCAAAGACCCTTGGCGGATGAGGCTTGCCGACGGTTTAACTGTTACCGGACACTCAGTACTTCACAATCTTCGTGAACGAGACGGGATCCAGACTGGCGCCGCCGACCAACGCGCCATCGATTTCCTCCTCACACAGCAGCGCCGTGCATATTTCTGGTTTCACACTGCCGCCATAGAGAATGCGCAGATTCTCCGCGAACTGATCGCCAAACACTTTTCCGGCTTCATGCCGAATGACGGAATGCGCGTCAGCGGCCATTTCCGGAGTCGCTGTCTTGCCGGTGCCGATGGCCCATACCGGCTCATAGGCAACCGTAAGCTTTGCCGCTTTGCGCGCTGAGATGCCGTTAAAGGCGCGCATACATTGCCGCCGAAGCACGTCTTCGGTCAGGCCGGCTTCGCGCTCCTCCAGTACCTCGCCCACGCACACGATCGGGGTCAGATGATTCTCCAGCGCGATCTCCAGCTTCCGATTCACGGTATCATCGGTCTCGTTGAAGTACTGCCGTCGCTCGGAGTGGCCAATGATCACGTGCGTAACCCCCAGCGCGCCCAGCATGGTTACCGAAATCTCGCCGGTGAACGCGCCTTCCTTTTCCCAGTGCACGTTCTGAGCGCCAATCATGACATTCGATCCCCGCGCCGCTTCGATGGCAATCTGCAGGTCGATATATGGCGGGCAGACCACGATTTCATCGCGGGTGTGATCGGACACCATGGGTAGAAAATCGCGAAAGAATGCGGCGGCCTGCTCCGGAGTTTTGTACATCTTCCAATTAGCGGCGATCAGTTTCTTTCTCATGTTTGCGAATCCGATCTGTATGAAGTTCGTCCAGGAATGAAGACTGGTGAAGCAGAATCTCCGATTATAGGCCTGCGGCGATACCCATTCCTGTCAGAGGGTTACGGATATGAAAGGTTCGCGCCGTTCCCCTAAGGCTTCTGTGTCGGCCGAATCAGCACTTCGCTGATGAACGATTGCGGCTCCTGCGTGACCAGCATCGCGACGGCGTGCGCCACATCGTCCGGCTTCAGCATTTTGTCGGTGTCTTTGCCATGTCGACGCGGGCTGAAATCCGTGTCCACCGATCCGGGACAGATTACCGAAACGCGTATATTCTGCGAGCGCAACTCTTCGGCGACTCCATAGCTGAGCCCGTTCAGCCCCCATTTGGAAGCCGAGTAAGCGGCTCCACGCGGAAGAGGATTCTTGCCCGCCAGCGAGGAGATGTTGATGACGTGTCCCGCCCCGGCGGCAATCATCAACGGGACAATCGCGCGCATCATGTAATACACGCCGCGCAGGTTGGTGTTGAAGATCGCTTCCCACTCGTCGGGCGGTAATTCGTGCAACATCATTCCCGGAGGGCCGCCAATGCCGGCGTTATTCACCAGGATATCGACGCGTCCGTATTTGCTGCGCAGATGTTCGCCGAGCGCTTCCACACTCGCCAGATCGGTTACATCGCAGCCCAGGCCCTCGGCACGATGGCCGCGATTGGTCAGATCCCCAGCCACTTGCTGCACGCTTGTTTCATCACGACCGGTGAGGACCACGGTGGCATCCATCGCTGCCAGTCGCTGCACGATGGCGTAGCCGATGCCTCGTCCGCCGCCGCTAACCACAGCAACCGATCCCGACAGCGAGACCGCGTCTGTTCGCTCCATGAAAACCTACTCCCTGCTGGTCAGATTTTCTCCACCCTATGCTGGATGCAAATTTGGCTTGCTCCAGCTTCGCCCCCGCGGATTCAGGCTTCGTGGCAGGCGGGCACGGCTACCGTGTGTGTCCCATTGGCGCTCTCGGAGCGGCCCGGAAAAACATGTAAAAGTGATAGGTGTCTTGCCTTATATGCAGGCGGATACTTATAATCCCGGTCTCCGCTGTTTTGCAATCCCCGCTTCAGCAATGCGGCCAGGGACGGGGACAGCTTTGCCCTTATCATGCTGCGCTGCGATAATGTAAATTTGTCTCGGCCGTGCAGTTCGTGTAAGCAGTTAGCGTAGACAGTTCTCCAGAATCGAGGAGTCAACAGAATGAAGAAGTCGCTCGTCATGATGTTGCTGGTGTTCGCCAGTGCGGTGCTGGTCCAGCAATCGGTAGCGCAAGCAGCTGGACAGGCCGCGCCTTCGGGTCAGAGCTCGCAAAAGAAGGAAATCAAGGACCCGGCGGAATATAACGCCTATGTGAACGCCATCCAGCAGCAGAATCCCGCGCAAAAGGCGCAGGCGCTGGAAGCCTTCCTGCAAACCTATCCCAACACGGTGATGAAGGAAGACGCCCTGGAGTTGCTGATGGTGGCCTATCAGCAAGCCAATGATGCGCAGAAGGCGCTGGATGCCGCTACGCGGGTGCTGCAGGTCAATCCCAACAACATTCGCGCGCTGGCGCTGTTGGCTTATAACTATCGCGCTTTGGCTTCGCAGGGCGGCCCGCAGATGGCTGACAATCTTGCCAAAGCCAAGCAGTACGGCGAGCAGGGTTTGCAAGCGCTGCAGAACATGAAGAAGCCAGACGGCATGAGCGATGCCGACTTCACCAAGCTGCACAACGAGACGGGAGCCATCTTCGACGGCGCCGTGGGATTCGCCGCTCTCCAGGCCAAAGACTACGCGACTGCGCAGAAGGACATGCAGGAAGCCGTCTCCTGGGAAGCGCAGCCCAATATCGCCGATATCTATCCGCTGGCCACTGCCGATCTGGAAGCCAAACCCATGAATCCCGCCGGCTTCTGGTTTATCGTCAAGGCCGCCACTCTGGCGCAGGGCCCGGCTCAGCAGCAGATTCTGGATTATGGCAAGAAGAAGTACATGCGTTACCACGGCTCCGATCAGGGCTGGGATGACATCGTGAACCAGGCCAAATCGTCGGCCAGCGTTATGCCGCCGGCAGGCTTTACGGTGACGCAATACATTCCGCCTTCGCCGGCTGAGCAAGCCGCCGACCTGGTCAAGCAGAAAACCCCCGTCCAGATGAGCTTCGCTGAGTGGGAGCTGGTTCTCTCCTCCGGCAATCAGCAAGCGGCCGACACGGTGTGGAATGCCATCAAGGATAAGGCGGTGAAGCTGGGAGCCAACGTCATCGGCACAACGCCTACTACAGTGCAACTTGCCGGCAGCGACGATGACATCGAAGCCAAGAAGGCGGATATCACGCTCAACATGGCCAAGCCGATCCCCTCGCGGCTGACCCCCCAAGTTGGCGCGCTGATGACCTTCCAAGGCACCGTGACCAGCTACACACCCAACCCGTTCATGATGACCATGACGGACGGCATGTTGCTGGACAAGAATGGCAATCCGATTTCGACCGGAGCGCCCGTGCATCACACGACGCACAAGCAGTAAGCTTCGGGCAATGCGAGACCAAGGAGCGGCACACTGCCGCTCCTTTCTACTGCCTAAGAAAAACGGGCAGGGTTTTGATATCTCGGTTATTTCACCGGGCAATGGAGTAACCGGCAAAAATTTGCATTGGACTGCCTCTGAGAGTTACGAGGAATCCAACGAAATTCCCGAAACCCAGCTGGTGATGTATCCGGGCCCCTAGACGCAGGGATGCCCTCCTCATCTGCTTAGCGGACGATCTTCCGCTCCGCCGGCAGGCTATGGGCGCTGCGCGGGGGACGCCGGCCTCCATTGCGCAGCGCTCTGGCATCGAGCTTGAGATCGGCGATGGTGCGGCTGAGAGTATTGCGGTGCATGCCCAGCTGGCGCGCGGCTTTGCACTGATTGCCGTTGCTGTCCTGCAAAACCGTAAGGATAAATTTCTTTTTGAACTCGCTGACTGCTTCGGAATAGGTGATGCCGCTGCGGTACATGTGCACAATTAAGGCTTCCAATTGATCTTTCACGACGCCTCTCTCCGCTAGTATTTGTCTCATCGTTGCGCCTTGCCGGTCATTGTGAATGGTCCCCGCTCGTGATGTGCTGGGGCACCGTGCGCAGCAGGTTCCAGCCGTCCCAGAAGCGCTGTCGTAACTCCGCCGGCGCTGCCCAGATCAATCCCCGGCTGCCGTTCAGCATCAACGGCGCTATCCGCGACTGCTGCAGCCCCCACTGGGGAGCGAATGCAGCCAAGGCCAGCACGATCACGGCGCTAATTACAAACCCTCGAATGAACCCGAAAACTCCACCCAGGAAACGATCGAACCAACGCAGCCCGATCTCTTGCACGGCTGACCGCACCAGCCGTCCCAGCAGTCCCGCCAGCAGGACGATGGCGAGAAAGATGGTGAAGAACCCCGCAATGTCGGCCGTCCATTGCGAGGTCACATAGCGCGCGTACCACCCGGCCAGGCGGTGATATTCCCACGCTGCTACTAAGTATCCAATTACCGCTCCGGCCCACGAGAAGGATTCATGGAAGAATCCTTCCGCGATGGCCTGCAGGGTCGACAGTACAATGACGAGCACGATCGCCCAATCGAGGATCGAAAGGCCCATCATCGGCTTGCACCTAGGCGGGCAAAGGATGGCCCGTCAGTTGGGTGTACGCCTCAATATACTTCTCACTGGTTCTGGCCGCGACCTCGGGAGGCAATCCCGGCGCCGGCGGCTGCTTGTTCCACTTGATGGCTTCCAGATAGTCACGCACATACTGCTTGTCGAATGAATCCTGCGGACCGCCGGGCTTGTACCTGTCTTTCGGCCAGAAGCGCGATGAATCCGGCGTCAACACTTCGTCGGCCAGCACCAGTCCGCCAGCCGTGCGCCCAAACTCGAACTTGGTGTCGGCGATGATGATGCCGCGTGTCTCCGCGTAGTCGGCTGCCGTCTGATAGATCTTCACACTCAAGTCGCGCAACTGCTCGCTCAGATCGCGTCCCGCCAGCTTCACCATCTGATCGAACGAGATGTTCTCGTCGTGACCGCTGGCCGCCTTGGTGGCCGGGGTGAAAATCGGCTGCGGCAGCTTGTCCGATTCCTTGAGCCCGGATGGAAGTTTGATCCCGCACACCTCGCCACTGGTTTTGTACTCCTTCCAGCCTGATCCGGAGAGATAGCCGCGAACCACGCATTCGATGGCGATCATGTCGGCCTTCACCACCAGCATGGAGCGGCCGCGCAAGGGTGCGGCGTACTTCTGCAGCTCCGCCGGGTACTTGCGCACATCGGCGGTCGCCAGGTGATTAGGAGCTATGCCCTTCAGGAAGTCGAACCAGAACAGCGACAGCTGGGTCAGCACGCGTCCCTTTTGCGGAATGCCGGTGGCCAGCACGTAGTCGAACGCCGAGATGCGGTCGGTCGCTACGAAAAGGAGGCGATCGTTGCCGATCTTGTAAAGGTCGCGAACTTTCCCGCTGGCGTAAAGCTGCAGGTCGGGAAAATCAGTTTGCAGGAGAACGTCGAAAGTTTGAGTTGAGCTTGTCACGGTGCAAATCGTCTTCGGAGAGTCGTCGGGTATTTTAATTAGCGCCAGCCGTTTGTCAATCGCTCGCACCAGGCAATTTTCCATCCCCGGCAATTTTTTTTAACCGGCTCCTTGACAAGCAGCAGGGCGGCGCGAAACCCGCGCCAATACGGACGTTTCGCCATTTCACAACTGCGTAGGATGCCGAGCATCGGGCCGGCATGCAACCCGGAAACAGCTCTCGATTTGGAGCGCAAGACCGAGCAAGATGTCAAGAGGAATCGGGAAAGATTTTTTGTACGGCAGCCGGCGTTAGTCCGCCGATGTGCGATGGACGCTGCGCGCATCCTCCAGATACTGGATCTCCGGCGCGCCCACAACACCAGCCTTCGTCATCGCATTGCGCAGTTCATCCGAGTTCATGAACCTGCGCGCCTCTTCGACGGTTGGCCAGTCCAGCAAGAGCGTTATATTGCGCGGATCGTCCGCGTCATGGAATAAGCGAAATCCGGTTTCGCCGGCCCGCTTGCGAACGCTGAGATGATTGTCGAAAGCTTCCTTCCACTGGTTATAATCCGCAACCTTATGGCGGACGAGAACATGTACCATGATGCCCTCCCAAACAGAATTCCCTAACCAAGATAACGAAAATAGCAGGGAAATGTGAACTGCCGGCACACACGACATTGTGATGTGGCTCAGATGGCCTTAGACCAACCTCGGACCGCAATTTCGCAATATGAAAGTTCTGTTAAATTGTCTAGTCCCGGATAGGCTCCCGGTAGTGGCAGCCACTGCGGAGCGATACGCTATACTGCCTGCAAACGACCCTGGGAGAACGACCGATTGCCTCGCCTTGTCATTCGCTCATCCGATATTCATGCTGCCGGATGTTTCACCCTCGACGATATTGCCAACGGGACGCGCATTCTGGAATACACCGGTGAGCGCATTACCAAAGCCCAGGGTGACGATCGCTACGACGGCCGCGAGTTCACCTATCTCTTCGGAGTCGGTGATGGTGCACTGGTAATCGATGGGCACGGCATGGCCATGTTCGTGAACCACTCCTGCGATCCCAATTGCGAAACCGACGAGGAAAAGGGCCGGATCTACATCTCCAGCATTCGCGATATCGCGGCCGGCGAAGAGCTCACCTACGACTACTGTCTATACGACGGCGACGATCCTGCTCCTTGCTACTGCGGCAGCAAGACTTGCCGCGGGAGCATGTACACGCGGGAGGAGTTAAGAAGGCAAAAGCGCGTCGAGGCACGCAAAAAAAAACAGGCCGAGCTGGGGGCGAAGAAAAACGGTGTCAGCACAAACGGAGCTGGGAAGAAGCGCTAAACCGACGTGCCGCGCCCGATCACCGCAATCTCCCGTTCCACCGCCGCGCACCGTATAATCGAAGCTTCTCTCCATGAGTTACCAGGTTCTCGCGCGCAAATACCGGCCCCAAAAGTTCTCCGACGTCATCGGGCAGGATCACGTAACGCGCACGCTGAAAAACGCCATCGAGCAGGGCCGCATCGCGCACGGCTATATCTTCAGCGGACATCGCGGCATCGGCAAAACGACCATCGCTCGCATCCTGGCGATGGCGCTCAACTGTCAGTCGAAGGACCATCCCGTCCCCGAGCCTTGCGGCGTTTGCGACTCCTGCCGCGAGATTTCCTCTGCGAGTCGACAGAATGTGTCGGTATTTGAGGAGTCGCACTCATTCGACGTTGAGGAGATCGATGCGGCGACGAACCGCGGCATCGACGATGCGAAAAATCTAATCAAGAAGGTTAGCCAGGCTGCCCCTGCTCGCGATCGTTACCGAATAATCATCCTGGATGAGGCGCACCAGATTACCGATGCGGCTTGGAACGCCCTCCTGAAGACTCTTGAAGAGCCGCCTCCTTGGGCCATTTTCATGATGGCGACGACCCAGCCGG
>JASHXK010000407.1 GCA_030043575.1 Terriglobales bacterium | reverse complement strand
AACGCACGCCACTCCTGTGATCGCGATGAAGAATGTCCCCAGTCCAACCATGATGTGGTACGTGTAGTACAGCAGCGGGATGTTCTCCGGCCAATCTTGCTTCGGCACCGAGTTCAAGCCCTTGACCTCCGCACCCCAACTCCGCCACGTCAGGAAGCTGAGCATCTTGGGTACGACGATGGGATTGTCGATCTTCTGTGCGGCAACATCGGGCTGGCCGATAATGACCAGCGGCGCGCCCGGCTGGGTGTCAAACAACGCTTCCATCGCAGCCAGCGTCACCGGCTGATTCTGCGCGATCATTCGCCCCTGCGCATCGCCCGTCGGAACAACCTGGAAGAGGCTGACGAACAACGCCGCGATTACGCCCACGCGCACGAAGATCTTTCCCTGTTCAATATGCTTCTCGCTGAGCAGGTAGAACGCGCCGACCGCTGCCATCACGAACGCTCCGGTGATGACCGCGCCGCTCATGTTGTGCGCGTACTGCCACCACGCCCACGGATTCAGCACCAGCTGCCAGAAGCTGTTGAGTTGCACCGAGCCATCGGCCACGCGCTCATAGCCCACGGGATGCTGCATCCACGCGTCGGTGGCGACGATGAAGTAGCCCGACAGCCACGATCCCAGAAAGACCATCAGCGCCGAGAACCAGTGCAGGCCTTTGCTCAACCGCTTCTCGCCATAGAGGAACAACCCGAGGAAGGTTGACTCCAGGAAAAACGCGAAGCATCCCTCCATCGCCAGCGTTTGTCCGATAACGCCGCCGGCGAAGCGCGAGAAGTGCGACCAGTTGGTGCCGAACTGAAATTCCATCGGAATGCCGGTCACCACGCCGATCACGAAGTTGATGCCGAAAATCTTCGCCCAGAAGCGCGCCGCCTTGTCGTAGCGCTCGTCGCCGGTTCGCCAGGCAATAGTTTTCAGGATGACGATCAGCGGCGCCAGGCCCATGGTCAGTTGCGGGAACAGATAGTGGTAAGTAACGGTGAAGGCAAAATGCAGGCGGTGGATCAGGAGTGCGCTATCCATGCGGGGACCTCAAAGCGAGAAGAGTTGCGCAGAGAGAGAGTTGCGCGATGTAGCCGACAGGCAACGGCTGCGGGTACAACATGCTTTGATTGTCTGTTGCGAGAGGCACGTGGGGATGTGACCCAGATCACGCGGCGCTGTGACAGTCCGTCTCTGCGTCAGTTGCCCGAACACGTAGATCCCGACTACGGCATAAAAGATCGCATCCAGGGACAGGCTTTGGGGTACCTTTCTCCGTTAAACTCTCATTTGATTTCCGTCCCCAAATGAGAGGTTTCCTCACGTTACTGCGCAGGATTGGGCGCATGAGCTCGTTACTGTGGATTGCCGTCTCCGGACTTTGGCGGCACCGCAAGTTGCCGCGCGGCGCCTCGCGCGCCGAGTGTGCTCGCTGGCTGCACCAGACGTGCCTGCGTGGCATATGCGCCATCGGAGTTGAGTTGTCGGTCGAGGGAAATCCGCCTGCGCACGGACTCATCGTCAGCAATCATGTGAGCTATCTCGACATCGCCGTCTACAGCGCGGCCGTGCCATGTGTTTTCGTATCGAAGGCTGAGGTTGAGGAGTGGCCGGTGATTGGCCGCTACGCGCGTTGGGCGGGAACGGTGTTCGTGCGGCGTCACGATCGCAGCGACGCGGCACGCGCCAACGTCAGCGTTGGCGACAGCCTGCACAACGGCGTCCCAGTGGTGCTGTTTCCCGAAGGGACGACGACGGACGGGCAGCGCGTGTTGCGCTTCCATTCGACCATGCTGCAGCCCGCGATTGATGCCGCTGCGCCGATTACCCCGTGTGCCATCCGCTATGAGCTCAGCGACGGCGATGCGGCGCACGAGGTCTGCTGGTGGGGCGACATGACGCTCGCACCGCACCTGTGGAATCTGCTGGGCAAGAAATTGATTCACGCGAAGGTCGTTTTCGGTGAGCGGGTGATTCCGAGAGACCCCGAATTTCACAAGAGCCTGGGAATGCGTCCGGATGCGACGGTGGGAGCGCTCAGCGACCGCAAAGACCTCAGCCGATTGCTGCACGACAGGGTGGTCCGGTTGTATGCGCGATTGATTGATGGGAGTTGAGGTACAGACTCGCCCAGGTCTCGAAAAGCGCGAGATCTGGCGCGCCGGCGCGCCCTACCCTCTTACGCTTTGGCACGGTCGGCTTTGTCTTCTTCGAAGGGCAGTTCGGCGTGCTCCATCTCCTGCCAGTCCTGGGCTTGCAACTCGCGCGGAGTGCGCTCCAGCTGCTTGGGCTCGGGCAATGACTCGGCTGTGAGCGAGCGATCAAGGTCGGCGAACTTGCGAGCTTCGGGGAGAACGCGGCGCTCCATCGAAGCCACGAGATCGTTGTAGGACTCGACCGCTCCGCCGAGCCGCTTGCCCATTCGCTCAAGATGTTCGGTCATCGTGCACAGGCGCTCGTAGAGCGTTTTACCGGCGTCGCTGATTTTCTTCGCGCTCTCGGCGAGGTTCTTCTGATTCCATCCATAGGCGACGGCTTTCAGCAGCGCAATCAGCGTGGTGGGCGAGGTGACGATGACTTTCTGGCTGACACCGTACTCGATGAGCTCGGCATCGGCGTCCATCGCGGCGCGGAAGAAGACTTCGCCGGGCAAGAACAGCACGACGAACTCCGGCGTACAGGGAAGATGAGACCAATAAGCTTTGCCGGCCAGCGAATCGATGTGATTGCGCACCTGGCGCGCGTGTTCGTTGAGACAGATGTTGCGGCCGAGCTCGTCCGGCGATTCGAGCGCGGAGAGATACGCCGACAGCGGAACCTTGGCATCGACAACGACCTGCTTGCCGCCGGGCAGATCGACGATGACATCGGGACGGTAGCGGCGCTCGTCGTCGTTAAACGAGAGCTGCTCCTTGAAGTCGCAGTATTCCAACATGCCGGAGAGTTCGAGGACCCTTTTCAGCTGCAGCTCGCCCCAGCGGCCACGTGCCTGCGGCTCGCGCAGCGCCTTCACCAGATTTCCGGTTTCGGCTTGCAGAGCTTTTTGTGTGTCGAGCAGGGAAGCGACCTGCGAGGTGAGCGTGCCGTAGGCCGCAGCACGCGCCTTCTCCAGATCCTGGATTTGCTGGTTCATGCCGGCCAGCGATTGCGCAATCGGCTCGACCAGGTTCTTCACGGCCTGCTCCTTTTGCGCAAGATCGCCCGCCGCCTGAGTCTGGTAATTCTGTAGAACACTCTTGGCAAGCTGCAGGAAGTTTGCGTTGTTGCTGTCGAGGGCTGTGGCCGCAAGAGACTTAAAGTCAGACTTTAATCGTTCGCTGGCATCCTGCAAAAGCTGCAGCTTTTCCTCGGCTGCGCGACGCTCGGTGACGAGCGTGGCATCGAGTGCGGATCGCGCCTCGGTAAGGGCACGAATCTCGGCGGCTTGGCGCTCGGCGGCGGCGCGGGCGGTGACGAGGTCTTGTTCCAGAGCGCGTTTGCGTTCGGCGAGAGCGGCGCTCTGCATCCGGCAAAACAAAAGCGAAACTCCGGCGCCGATTAGGATGCAGCTTGCCGCCAGCAAGACAACCAGAACGATGCTCATCGGGAACC
>JASHXK010000406.1 GCA_030043575.1 Terriglobales bacterium | reverse complement strand
CGGCTGGACCGAGCTGCGCAGTACTCAGATTGTGGAAATCGGTCAGAGAGTTTTTCCACGGATCCTGCGGATCGTAAAACACGATGACGTGCATCCCAATCGCGAGTTCGTTTCCCTTGTTTGGACTCTGCCAGCCGGAGTAGGTCTTTCCGTCTACCTGAAACTTGTAGCCGTATCGATCATGGTTGGTAGGCTGGTGGGCTGTCACAATCCCTGACGTCGCTTGTTGACGCGTCGCAACCTGGCGGTCCGTGCTCCAATCCTGAAGCGTGAGAGCCAGTCCTAGGAGCCATGGCGCGACCTTCAGCAGGTCCCACCACCATGAGTCACTCCACAACAGGTCGGTCAAGGCCACGCGGTGGATTGTAGTTTCCAGCCGTCATGCAGGACAATAAAGAATCGCACCCAGTCGCGACAGCCTCACCCGTCCCGCTCCCGCTTTCCTAACTGCTAACCCCTTTTCCTCTTCTCATTCATCCGGCTGACGATCTTCGTCACCATGCTGCGCGGCGACGCACGCAAGCCTTCGATCAGCGCGCGGTTCTTCCATCCCGGAATCACGATCCGCTTGCCCTGTTTCATGCCCTCGTATCCCGCGCGCGCCACTTCACGCACGTCCAGGAGCAACGGGCTCTTGAACAAGCTTGAGTCGCCGGAGTTAGCCCGCTTCTGGAAATTCGTCACCACCGGTCCGGGGCACAGGCAGGTCACAGTCGTTCCTGTTCCACTCAGCTCCTCAGCTAGCGCCTCGGTGAAGCTCAGCACGAACGCCTTGCTGGCGTAGTAGACCGACATGAACGGTCCCGGCAGGAACGCCGCGACGCTGGCGACATTGAGCAGCTTGCCTTCACGCGCGCGAATCTGCGGCAGAAAGAGTTTGGTCAGGTGGGTCAGCGCCGCAATGTTCACCTGGATCATCTCGGCTTCGTTGTTCCAATCGCTACTAAGGAACGCCCCGGTGCCGCCGAAGCCGGCGTTATTCACCAGCACATCGAGCACGATGCCCGCCTCCTGCAGCTCCTGAAACAGTTCGCCTGGCGAGGCTGGATGCGCCAGGTCCTTAGGAGAAATTCGTACCTGGATGGAATACCGCGACTGCAGCTCGTCGCCCAGCTCGCGCAGAATGCCGCGGCTGCGCGCCACCAGCACCAGCCGGTAGCCGTCATGAGCAAACAGATGCGCCAGCTCCAGCCCAATGCCGCTGGAAGCGCCGGTGATCAAAGCCGTTCGAGGAGCCAGAAAAGGATTGCTTGCACTCACTGTTCTGTTATAGCGGATTTCCAGACCTTACAGCAGTGCTGGTCAGGGCTAATCAACGCAGTTTGGTTTCATCGCGCTGCGCAGGGTCACTTTGTTGCCGTCTTCACAGCCGGCCGCGATTCCAGAAATGTAACGATCTGCCAGCGCTGCGCTTTGGGAAGGCTGGACCATGACGGCATGCCCGAACTGAGCTTTCCCGTCGTGATAAACCAGAATAGCTCACCCGACTTGGCCTTTCGCACCGACGGCGTGTCCAGCGCCGGCGCCGGTCCCAATCCCTGCAGGTTGTTCCCGTGGCACTGCGCGCAATTCTGCGCGTAAAGCTTCTTTCCTGCGGCGGCGGCGCTCGCACTGCCCGCATACGGGTTCTTATCGGTTGCGGCTGAAGCGGGTGCATTACGGAAGGCCGGCTGCTGCGCGACCGCCGTCGCGATGCCGAACAGAATCAGGATTGTCGAAATAAGAAGCCAAGCAGAAGGAATGAGCCGCGGGCCGCTGCGCAAAATGTTTCTCCCTAACGACATTCTACAAGCCGCTGCTTACAACACGATGCGCTAGCGATTCTCGCTCATGCTGCAGCTATTCTGGACTGGGAAGGGTTCATGCTGCGGCAGGCTTCTTTGGATTCCAGCCATGTTCTTACCCATGGCGTTTCGCTAACTCAAACGGACCCGCTAGTTGTTGTTAATTTGTTTGACCGGCCTGTCAACAGGACGCTATACTTAGGGCGTATTACAGATGCAACTCAGTATCATCTGAGACGCACCAGCGAACCGAGAATCGCGCTTATGAAGCCCATGCACATGTCGCCTTTTGTTGCAACTTCTTTGCAACTATTGGTCTGGAGTAATACCCATGCCGCTTCCTCAAACTGAAGCTCCCGGCGCCTTACAAACCGCTCTACTGACCCGCGGAATCCGCATGACGCGCCAGCGTCGCGTGATTCTCGGGATCATTGAAACCGCGACCCAGCACCTCGATGCCGCACAGATCTTGCGCAAAGCCGTCCGCGTAGATCCCAACATCAATCGCGTTACCGTCTATCGCACGCTGGGCCTGCTGAAGCGCCACGGCTTGGTGGACGAGCTTGATCTGCTGCACGTCAAGGGTGAAGGACACTTCTACGAGCGCCGTCCGCAGCGCGATCACATGCACATGACCTGTCTGCGCTGCGGTAAAGTGCAGGAGTTCGAGAGCGATCTCTTCGATCGCGTCAAAGGCCAGGTCGAACGCGACTGCCACTTCCACATCCTGGTGGCGCGCTTCGAAATTGGCGGCTACTGCCCCGATTGCCGAAAATGAATCGGGAGCGCCTGCACGGCCTCGGCACAGAGCGTGGAGCACGCCTTCAGACGTGCAGAGCGGGCAGCTGAACGTAAGCCGGCTTTAGCCGCTGAGGTAACTCTAGCGCGCCCCGCGCATCTCACGCGCGTGCAGCACAATCGCCTCTACTAGCCCCGGCACCGTGTATTTGTCCGCTTTAATATCCACCGGCAACCCGAATTCTCTTAGCGTTGAGGAAGTAACCGGGCCGATGGAGGCGGAATGAATACCATGATTTGCCGCTGCCTTCTTCAGTGCTGCACGCGCGTCGCGCAGGCCAAGAAGCTCCACGAAGTTCCTCACAGTGGAGGAACTGGTGAAGGTGATCGCGTGCGGCTTCCGCTTCGCGCTCGCCAGCACCGACCGCAGTTTTGCGGCCGACAACTTGGGCGCAACCGTTTCGTAAGCTTCCACCACGTCAACCGCGGCTGCGACCTTGCGCAGCTCGCGCGGAATCACATCCCGCGCGACTTTCGCCCGCACCAGCAGCACCCGCTTCCCTTGGACGCGCTGGCGCAGCGCACTCACCACCGATTCCGCGACATATTCCTTCGGCGTAACGCTTACCGATAAGCCATGCTTCTCAATCGCAGCTCTTGTCGCGGGACCGATCGCCGCAATCCTCAAATGCGACAAGTGCGATGCGTCGAGCTTTTTCCTTCCCATTCGCTCAAATAACGCTGCGACGCCGTTGACGCTGGTGAGGATCAGCCAATCGTAGGTTTTGAGATTTTCCAGCGCAGTATCGAGCGCGCGAAACGACTGCGGTTTGCGAATCTCGATGAATGGAATCTCGATGACATCGCAACCCAGATCCCGCAGCTGCGACGACAGCGCGCCCGCCTGCTTTTTCGCTCGTGATACCAGCACCCGGCAGCCGCTCAACGGAAGATTCTGATCAGCCATTTCTTGTTGGGAAGATTTCGCCAAGATGGGGTCCTTAGAGTCTGGCCCGTGAACGCTGTGTACTTGCGCTCCGGATGATAGGTCTTTAGCTGGCTACTGGCCACTCATCACTAGCCACTGGCTTGCTACGGCTGTTGCGGCGCAACTGCGGCCGCACCGTAGACGTCTTCCAGGATCTGGTCAGCTCCGCGCTGCAGCAGCGTCTCGCCCACCAGTTCGCCCAGAGCTATCGGATCGTTGCCGCGCTGCGTCTCCCGCAGAATCACCGACCCGTCGGCGCGCGCCACAATCGCCGTCAACTGCAATCCGCCCTCGCTTGACTCGGCAAACGCCCCGATCGGCACCTGGCATCCACCGCCCAGCTTATTCAGCAGCGCTCGCTCGCAGGTTGTCGTCGCTCGCGCGGCCGGATCGTCCAGGAACGCAAGGTGCGCACGCATCGCCTCGTCGCCAGCCCGAATCTCAATCCCCAGCGCTCCCTGCCCCGCTGCCGGACACATGAACTCTTCCGACAGAACTTCCTTCACCAGCTGCGTCTTGCCCAGCCTCGTGAGTCCCGCAGCCGCAAGGATGATCGCGTCATAGTCGCCCGCTTCCAGCTTGCGCACCCGCGTATCGACGTTTCCACGCAGCGCGTGAATCACGAGATCCGGCCGCACGACCTTTAACTGCGCCTGGCGCCGAAGGCTGCTCGTTCCCACGCGCCCTCCCTTCGGCAGCGCCGCTACACTGTCGTACTTCACCGACAAGAAAACATCGCGAGGGTTAACGCGCGTGGTAATCGCCACCAGCTCGAATCCGGGCGGCAGCTCCGTCGGCAAGTCCTTTAAGCTATGCACCGCGAGATCGACGCGTCCGGCGGCCAGCGCCTCTTCGATCTCCTTCGTAAACATTCCCTTGGTGCCGACCTGCGCGAGAGCGACATCGGTGATCTTGTCGCCGGTGGTCTTGATGATTTCGATCTCTACCTCGTGTCCCCGCCCGCGCAGCAGAGCGGAGATGTGGTTGGCTTGCCAAAGCGCCAGTTGCGATCCGCGAGAACCAATCCTCAGCTGGGCCATCAGTGCCGCGCTCCTGTCTTTTCGCTGGTTACGGCATCATCTTCGTGGCTAACAGCGGCGGCGCGCGCGTCGCGCAATCCAAACAGCTTGCGCACCAGGTCGATGACGGTGGTGACCTCCGCCGACTCGCGAGCTGCACTCTTCAGTGTGGTAATGGGTGTATGCATGATCTTGTTGATGATGCCTCGGCTCAGCGCCTCGACCGCAAGTTCCTGCTCGGGTGTGAGCGTTCCCAGGCGTCCGCGCACGCGATCGATCTCGGCCTGGCGAACCGTCTCCAGATGTTCCTGCAGCGAGACAATCGTCGGCACTACGTCGAGCGTTTGCAGCCGTCCCTGAAACTTGTCGACCTCCATCTGCACGATGGCTTCGGCACGATCCGCTTCCACCCGCCGGTCGGCCACATGCGACGAAACCACCTGCTGCAGGTCATCGATGTCGTAGACAAAGATGCCGTCCAGCTTGTTCATCTCCGGATCGATGTCGCGTGGCACCGCGATATCGATGAAGAACATGGGACGGTTGCGGCGCTTGCTCAGGAAACGCTCGCCATGCTCTTTGCGGAAGATGGCGTGTGGCGCGCCAGTCGAGCTGATCACGATGTCGGCGCGCGGAATCGTCTCGTAGAGTTGGTCGAACGGAATGGCTTCACCGTTAAACTTCTTCGCCAGCGCCGCGGCGCGGTCATAGGTCCGATTGGAAACGTAGATCTGTTTGGCGCCATGAGCGAGCAGATGTCGCGCTGAGAGTTCGCACATCTTGCCTGCGCCCACCAGGTAAACCGTTTTGCCCTGCAGATTGCCGAAGATCTTTTTCGCCAGATCCACGGCAACCGACGCGACCGATACCGCTGAGGTCGCCACCGAGGTTTCGTTTCGCACGCGCTTGGCGACCGCGAACGCCCGCGTCAGCAGCGCATCCAGCTGCGAATTGATAGCTCCCACCGCCCGCGCCGTAGCATATGCTTCTTTCACCTGCCCGAGGATCTGCGGCTCGCCGACCACCATGGAATCCAGACTCGAAGCCACGCGGAACACATGCCGCACCGCATCGCGTTCGCGATATTCGTAAAGGTGCTCGCGGTAGGGCGCAGGATCGAAGCCGTAGAGCTGTTGGAGGAAGCCGTTAAGATCGGCCGTTCCATTCGTCGTGCGCGCCAGCAGCTCCACGCGGTTGCAGGTGGAAACGATGAGTCCCTCTTCCACGCCGGGATAAGTGGCCAGCTCTTTTACCGCCTCTGGAAGTCGCGCCTCGGGGATAGCAAACTGCTCGCGCACCTCGACCGGCGCCGTCCGATGATTCACGCCGATGAGGACGAATTTCATGAGGCAATAAACCTGTGCACGCGGCTGAAGTTATTGGCCGCCCACGCGCCGATGGCCACCACGAACGCCACCGTCGCCAGAAACGCCGCTCGGCGGCCGCGCCAACCTGCCGTCCACCGCGTATACAGCAGCAGCAGGTAAACCGCCCACATCAGGAACGAAAGCAAGATTTTGGGATCGTAGAAGAACATCGGCCCGTACTTCGCAATGGCCAGCACGGAACCGGTCACGATGCCAAACGTCATGAACGGAAACCCGAAGAGCAGTGCGTGGTAGCCGATGTCGTCGATGGTCTGCAGCGGCGGCAGCCAGGTCAGCAGCTGCGTCTGTCGCTTCGACTTCAGCGCCCGCTCCTGCGCCAGATATAGCAGGCTGGCCCCGAAGCTGAGAAACAACCCGGCATATCCGGTGAAGATCAGAACCACATGCACGAAGATCCAGCCATTGCGCAGTAGCGGCGAGGTCAGCGTCACCGGCTTCTGCCCAATCGCCGAGGCGAAGGTCAGAAAAAACACAATCGGGAAAATAATGATGCCGGGCGAGGTCGTGCGGTATCCCACAAAGAAGACGAAGAAGACCACCATCGCCAGAAACGCCAGCAGCGATTCGGAATAATGAATCGACGCCAAAGAGAGGTGGCCGACCAGGATTGTCGATTCCACCAGCGAAACAAAATGGAAGATGAGGCCCAGGCCGACCGCCGGCTCCACGAGCTTGCCCAGCAGGTTACCCCGCTTGCTCAACAGCAGAACCGAGTACACCAGTCCCACGCCGTAGCAAACCACCGCGACTCGAAGCCAGATGAGCGGCATAAACCCCACGAACGGTCATCCCACCCGTTCTACTGAGGTTAAGTATAGCCGCATAGCGCTGGGAGCCGAGTATGCACATCACTCGCCCCTGTGATTTGCGTCACACGAGCTAAGTGCCACAAAACTCAGCCCATGGATTGCGTACCCGGCGCATTAACCCGGGTAATGGAAGTGCACGATATGTTGCGAGGCGATGGTCTCGCCGTCGCGCATGGCAGGATGGAAGTGCCAGCGCTGCAAGACCTGCAGCACTTTTTGCTCGATGCCGTAGCCGATTCCCTGGATCAGCTTGGTATCGGTGACGTTGCCGTGGGGATCGATCGTCACTTCAACGATCACGTCGCCGGTGACCCCCACCGGCAAATCCGCCCTTGAGACTGGAGGATCAGGATAAACATCGGGGAACGCCGGGATTACTTCATCGGTGGTGAGCGGCGACCCGGGAACGCGCCCAAAAGGCGATCCGCCACGCGCAGTCTGCGCGGCGCCATTATCGGCAACCGTCGCCGGCTCCTCATGCTTCGGCTGAGGCTTGGCTGGCTTCGGTTTCTTGGCAGCGGCGGCTTGTAGTGTCAGTCGCGATTTGTCGTCTTCCGGCTTGGGCTGTTCCGGCCCAATCGGTGCGACATAAACGATCGACAGCGATCCTGATGATCCCGGAATTCCCAACTGTGCGTCGGAAGGGGTGACGAAGATGGGAGCAGCCTCATAGCCCAGCGCGCCCAGAACGGCAAGCTGGAAGGCAAACGAGAGCACCATCGATGCGCTCCATCGCTTGCGTTCCGGCTGCGGCAACTGCTGAAACATCGGCTACTCACCCCGTAGCTGTATGATTATGGGCCGAAATCGCCGTCGCTGTACAGCCGCTAAGCTGGTACTCGTCCCAAAG
The DNA here is from genome assembly GCA_030043575.1 of Terriglobales bacterium. Taxonomy (GTDB): domain Bacteria; phylum Acidobacteriota; class Terriglobia; order Terriglobales; family Acidobacteriaceae; genus Bog-257. The sequence continues at coordinate 945 of JASHXK010000406.1, read as the reverse complement.
CTCTTAGTTTTTGGATTACACGACTGCGCCGAGCAAATCGACGGTGCGGGCCTCAGTCCCGTGTCACTCCCGTTGATGACGGCTGCGTGGTCATCATGCGATGACTACTTATTTATCCTTGACACCGAACGGCACAGCGCTCAAGGGCTGCCCTCGCCTTATTCCTCAACCCCAATCGATTCCAGCAGACTCGCCAGCAGCTCCGCCTCCAGCCGCAGCCGTCTTCCCTCATGCAGCATGTCGACAATCTCGTCGAAGCCTTGCATCAGCCGCAGCTTGACCGCCGCATACTGTTCGGGCTCGCTCAGATCACGGCCACGACTGCTTGACCATGCTTTCACGGCCTGCGGCTGGAGGAAGACGCTGACCGCGAAGGTCGTCTTGCGATCTGCCGTGACGTCGAAGATGTACTCCGTCGCCGGCGCCTCCGGATCATCTTCCAGCGCCTGCCGCTTGCCGACAAAGTAGTACTGATAGACGTAACCGGTCTGCGCGGTATAAGTCTTGAGGCGGCGAACAGGCATAAAGAAGTAGCTGGTAATTAGTAATTAGTAATTAGTAATTAGTAATCAGCAAACTGGTCTCCGTCCCGGCTTCGAGAATAGTTCTCTTAGCGACGCCACTTACCAGACAAAATCAAATTCTTGGTTCGATGCGCATTCCCAGGAGCTCTGGGCCGAGGCGAAATGTCGATTACTAATTACTCCCCACTAATTACTATCTACTCATTACTGGCTACTCTCATCACTCCGTCGGTCTTTCCCGCAGAATCCCTGCGGCCGTCTCCGAGCTGACCGGCGAGTAGTACACCTCTTTGAACGTATATGACTTCGCCTTATTTCCGATAATCGGCAGGATTTCCAGGTGCCAGTGGTAGTCGTCTTCGATGGTTTTCCAGAAGCCCAGCGTCTCCGAACGGTGTACCGTGTTGGGCGAGGTGTGCAG
>JASHXK010000405.1 GCA_030043575.1 Terriglobales bacterium | reverse complement strand
AGACTCGCGCGAAATTTTGCGACACGAGCGCAACAAACTTGCTGGCGTTCGTGTCTCTAACAGCGGCGCCACAAGAAGTTGAACCGAAATGTGAACGGAGTGGAACTATGAAGAACGCTCGCTTATTGCTCGCTCTCAGCATCCTCGTCCTCGCCGCAGCGGCTTCCGCGCAGACCGCACCGACGCCCGGTCCCAATGCTCAAACCAACGTAGGACCCACAGCGCCTAAGCCTTCCGACGACATTAACCAGCGCAAGACCGATCAGCAGGACCGCGTCGCCAACGGACTCGACTCTGGACAACTGACGGCGCGCGAAACTCGCAATCTGGAAACCAAGGAAGCCGGCCTCAACAAGGAAGAGAACGACATGCGCAAGGCAGATGACGGTCATCTGACCTCAGCCGATCGCCAGACCCTTGACCAGCAGCAGAACCATCTGTCCAAGGATATCTACCAGGACAAGCACAACTCCGCCACCGCCGCTAAGCCGGGCACAGAGTTGAATGACCGGCGTGTGGCGCAGCGCGACCGCATCGCCCAGGGCGTCAGGAGCGGACAACTCACCGCCGGCGAGACGGCGCACATCGAGAACCACGAAGTGCACACCAACAACACCGAAGCCAGGATGAAGGCCCAGAACGGCGGAAAGCTCACCTCTGGCGACAAGGCGGCTCTCAATCGGCAATACAATCACACCTCGCAGAAGATTTATCAGGACAAGCACAACAGCCGCACTCGCTGATCATGGCTCCCTTGCTGTTACGCGACGCTGCGTCCTCATCGCGGGCCGCAGCGTTTTCGCGTAAGGCCCAGCATTTCCTCAGGGATTAACATCCGCTGCGGGACTACAAAGATAGAAAAGCCGGCTTTGGGAACACCTCCTGAAAACAAGCTGCCTGGCCTTTGACGCGATGGCCACGCGCCGCTACAATTACGATTACAAGTTGACGCGCCACTGGCGCACCAGCACTCCTCAGTAGCTCAATGGCAGAGCATCCGGCTGTTAACCGGAGGGTTGTAGGTTCGAGTCCTACCTGAGGAGCCATTTTGTGCAAGTCTAGCTAAGCCCATCGTTCTGTCGCCATCCCGATGTGCCCAGTTTTGCGCCCCCTTTGAGGTAAAGGCGGTCGCACTCGTCGCTTAAGGCGAGGCTCCCAACCAACAATCCGGGCAGAAACCGTTAGGGCTCGAGAGCTCACTGCTGCAAGCTCTGGTTCGCCGTGTTTGATATGTGCTCTCGATAGGTTGGACGCTGGTCGAAGAATGCGTCGGTTAGAGACACGACCTTCAGAGCAGCTTTCAGCTGGTCGAGCGTTGCAGAAGCGTTCAGGTGAATGACTATCTCTTCCGAAGGCAAGAGGTCGAAGTAGTTGTCCGAAAGCTTTACGTCAAGGTCGCCGAACGACAGATAGACGTTACGTGCCAGGACAGGCGAGCGCACAACGATTGTATAACTCGAACCATTAGAGCTGATATCGCTCTGGATTGCCGGTTTCAGCGGCAATTGAAGATTACGCATCCGATCGAAGAATACTTCGTTGCGTGAGACGATTTGGCCGGCGATCTTGAGATCAAAGATCATGAGGGTGCGATCAGGATCCGCAGAACCCAACAATTCCTTTTCGTTGAGACGCAGGTACACCGCGCTTGACTGCGCTGGAACCTGTACGTCCTGCGTCTGGTCCTGCAAGATATTGCCTTCAAAATCCAGTAATCGCTTGCGAATCTGCCCCGCGGTCGCTTGCAACTTGTCGGAAACGATGTAGACATCGACTGCGCCGTCATGCGCAAAAGGCGAGATCAGAAGATCGGAATAGAAGCGGCGAGCGTAATAATGCAGCGCCTTCCAGCGGCCGAAGTAGTCGATGCTCGACCACGAGGCGACCGGCCAGCAATCGTTCAGTTGCCAGAACAATGCGCCCATGGTGCGCGGCCGGTTGCGCCGCAAATCCTCGGCGCCAACCTTGATGGCCTCCGCCTGCAGCACCTGGCTGACATAGACAAACGAGGCGAAATCCTTTGGCTCGGGATACTCGCGCAGCATGTAGGTCAGAATACGTTCATTGCCGCCGTGGTTCTTCTGGTGCGACATCATCACCGGAGAATCGATGGCCAGGTCGCTGGGCTGCGCAAAGCTGAGAATCGTCCTCATCTCCGGAAACGACTGGAAGCCGAACTCCGACATGAAGCGCGGATTCTGCAGCGTATAGTTTTCGACGGGTTCCAGCCCGTGCCACACCCCCCAGAAATGCATATCACCGTTGTCAGGATTGTCGGGCGGTTCTTCAAAATCCGCGCTGGGCGAGCTCGGCCAATACGGAGTGGGGTTGGCATATTGCCCAACAACGCTCTTAACGATGTCGTGAAAGAGGACGACGTAATCCTGCCACACACGCTCGCGCTCGGGCGGGGAAATTGATTCCTTGAAGGCGAGGCGATCGTCCCATGCTTGCCATCCTGCTTCAATTTCGTTATTGCCGCACCACAAGACGATGCTGGGGTGATCGCGCAGTCGCTTCACCTGCTGGACAGCTTCCTCGCGAACATTCTCCTGAAAAGCAAGGTCGCCCGGCACCATGTCGCCGCCGAAAATAAATTCCTGCCAGACCATCAGCCCTAGTTCGTCGCAGATTTCGTAGAATTCGTCACTCTCGTAAATGCCGCCGCCCCACTCGCGCACCATATTCATGTTCGCGTCGCGCGCAGCCTGCAGAATCTCGCGATAACGAGCAACGGTGACGCGGCTGGGAAAGCTATCGAATGGGATCAGATTCGCACCTTTGGCGAAAATCGGAATACCGTTCACCACAAAGGTGAAGCTTTTGCCCCACTGATCCGGTTCGCGACGGAGCTCTATCGAACGGAGGCCCGTTTTCAGCTCGGCACTGGCAATCACGCCCTTGCCGCTCTTTACCGTTGCCGAGAACCGGTAACGATCCTGTGCGCCGTATCCTGCGGGATACCAGAGCTTCGGCGAGGCAATACGGAGGGGAACCGCGATCCGGTTTGCGCCGGCATCCAGGTGAACGGTCTGCGTCGCGGTGGTAGCGGGGGGACCCAATGGGTTGTCATGACTGACGGTAATCGTTGCTGTCTGCGGGTAACTCGATTCAACCTCTACTTCGGCAACCAGCTCTGCACTGTCGCGCGACACTCTGAGTTGATGAATGTGGAAGTTCTCCACGCGCGCACTATCCCATGTCTCCAGCCAAATCGGTTTCCAGATGCCGATAGTCACGTAGCGTGGTCCCCAGTCCCATCCATACTGATAAGGCGCTTTGCGTGTATAAGGAGCGGTGGCAATGTTTTGCTCGTTGCCGGCATTCACGGTCGAGACCGAAGGCAGAATGTAGGGTAGGGCTTTGACCTTCGGGATCATGAAAGTGATGGGCGAGTGAAATACGACGCGCAGCGTGTTTGGCCCTGGCTTCAACAATGGCCGGGCTGCGATCCGCCAGCGGCGAAACATATTGTCTGCCGTCAGCACAGGCTGTTCGTTCAGAAATACCTCGGCAAATGTATCCAGGCCGTCGAAGATGAGATCGACATGCTCATGCTGCAGTGTTATCGCTGAGATCTGGAAAGTGGTGCGGTACTCCCAATCGGTGAGACCGATCCATTGCAAGCGCGACTCATTGTCGCCGTAGAACGCGTCAGGAATCAGGCGATCGGCCAGCAGATCCGTTTGCACAACGCCGGGAACGTGGGCAGCGTGCCACGCCCTAACCTCCGGA
>JASHXK010000404.1 GCA_030043575.1 Terriglobales bacterium | reverse complement strand
ATCGTGCGGTCGCGCTCCATCGTGGGCACAATTGGCGCCGGTCTGCAGACGCTGGTGGGCGGCAACATTACGCTGCTCACGAACCTGTGCGAGGAGACACGCGAACACGCCTTCGACCTCATGCGGCAACATGCAGCTGAGTTGGGTGCGAACGCGGTCGTCGGCATGCGTTACGACGCAACCGAAGTCATGCAGGGTGTAACCGAAGTACTCGCCTATGGTACGGCGGTTTACGTTGAGCGGGAATCCTAGGCAGGTTTGCGGAAAGGGTTGCAATGGTGAGCCCGGCAGGAATCGAACCTGCGACCCACGCATTAAAAGTGCGTTGCTCTACCGACTGAGCTACGGGCCCACGTAAATTTAATCTATCACACGAAGTTGAGATGCCCGTGAGCGCCGCTATCCTATGATGCGGTGCGGGCGGCTCTGATGCCGGGAGTCGGGTCTTACGCGCATTTTCGCTCCACGTTGGACTCGCTATACTTTTAGCCTGTGACCCAGCCGATATCAGCCCCTGCAAGGCGGGAAGATCACGCTCTGGAACGCCGTGTGTTCTGGATTCTCGCTGCTCTGGCGCTGATTTATGCATTTCTGGCTGGCCTGCGAACCGTTGCAGACCTCGATACAGGCTGGCAAATGGCCACAGGACGCTGGGTGGTTCAGCATCACCAGGTTCCTTCCAAAGATGTTTTGTCGTTTACTGCGCAAGGTGAGCACTGGATTTATCCGGTTGGCGCGGGCGTGATTTTTTATCTCGCCTTTTTGACCGGCGGGTACGCACTGCTGTCGTGGCTGACCGCGGCCGCCTGCGTGGGGACGGTCGCCTTGCTGCTGCGGCGGGGCACAGCTGCCAGCGCCGCTATGGCGATTCTGGCGGTACCGCTTATCGCCGAGCGTACTCCGCCGCGCGCCGACATGTTCACCGTCGTGTTGTTCGCAGCCTTTCTCTCCATCCTGTGGGAGAACTATGAAACGGGCCGGGCGCCGCTCTGGCTGCTGCCGCTGCTGATGATCTTCTGGGTCGACGTGCACTTCGGCTTCGCCAGCGGCCTCGGATTGATGGTGGCCTACGCGGGCACGGAGTTATTGGAAACAATTTGCGGTGCAGAGCGGCGGCGCGCCGCGATGCAGCGGCTGCGAAGTGCGATCCCCTGGCTGGGTGCAACTGCCGTCGTCACCTTGCTCAATCCATGGGGCTGGAATCTTTACCGTGCCCTACTGCTGCAGCAGCGCGCTACCTCAGAGCAACAAACGTGGATTGCCGAATGGCAAGGCGTGCGGCTGAATTGGCAAACAGCCGCTGCCGCCTGGTCGACCGGTGGCATAAGAAGCGCTTTGTTCTCGCTGCTGATAGTTGCGGTTATCGCCGGCGTGATCGCGTTGCTGCGCCGGCAATTCGGAGCTGCGATTCTGTTGTTCGCCGCAGCCTATGCTCCTGTGCAGCACATCCGCATGGTCGCGGTCTTCGCCTGTGTTGTGGTTGTTATCGGCGGGAAGAACCTGTCTGCGGGATTGGAGCGGCTGGGCGAAGCGATTCGTTCGCCACGTTTGCGCGCAGCCTTAGTCGGCGTCGCGGTCATGCTGCTGGCAATGCTCACATATTCGCGCTCGGCGGATCTCATAACCAATCGCCATTATTTTGGCCCTAATGCCGATCTCGCGAGCTTCGGTCCTGGACTGAGCTGGTGGTTTCCACGGCGGGCAGTTGAGTTCATTCAGCGCGAAAACCTTCCCGGCGAAATCTTTAACACCTACGATGAGGGCGGCTTTGTCACCTGGACCCTCGGCCCGCAGCGCCGCGATTACATCGACGGGCGCGATACGCTTTTTGGCTTGCAACGTGTGCTGCGGCATCGCGAGTTGCTCCAGAGTCCGCCGGATTCCGCTTTGTGGGATGAGGAGGCGCGCCGCTACAACATCAACACCGTTCTTTTTTCGCGAGGCGATGGCATCGAACACGGCCACTTGCGGGACTTCTGCAACAGCAGTAGTTGGCGTCCGGTTTATGTCGATGAAGTATCGGCGGTCTTCGTGCGCCGGGCTCCGCAGACGGAGGCGCTGATCCAGCGCTTTCCCGTGGATTGCGCAACCACACCGTTGCCCGCCGAAACGGAGTTCGGCAACCGGGCCGAAGAGTTTGCTGCGTGGGTGAATGCAGCGGTTGTGCTGCAGGCGCTCGGGCGCAATCTGGATGCGCTGGATGCCAGCGAGAAAGCACTGGCGATCTTTCCTGGCAGCACCAGCGCGCATCTGGCGCGGGCCGGTGCGCTGACTGCGATGAATCGCCCACAGGAAGCCGAGAAAGAATTATTGACAGCGATCGCGTTGAGTCCCAGCGAGTATACGTGGTCGAATCTAGCCAATCTCTATCGGCGAGAGGGTCGTCCAAGCGACGCCATTGCGGCTATGAGAAAGGCGATCAGTCTGCAAGCCGATCCGCATGCGTCGCTGGTTCAGCTCGGATACTACTCTCTTGCCGCCGGTCATCCTGACGACGCTCTCAGGGCATTCAATGAAGCTGAGCAATCCGCGCCAGTCGAGGAAAGGAAATCGACCGGCGGAGACTCGTTTGCTTATAAGGTCGCTGCCGGGCAAGCCGAGGCATGGAACAAGATCGGAGATGCCAAGCGGGCGGCGCAATTCCAGGAACAGGCGGTTCAACTTGCTCCGAATTCTCCTCAGCCCTGGCTCAATCTGGCGGAAATATACGAATCCGCCGGCCGCTCGGCCGATGCCGATCGCGCAAGAGCACGCGCCGCAAGCCTTACGCAAGCCCAAAGCCAGTAGCGGTTCGCAATTAGGGTCCATGGCGTGAAATTGCCGCCGGCCAACACTTCTCAGCATCACATGATGTTACCGCCATGAATGCGAAAGCTCGTCCGCATGTCGTCATCATCGGAGCAGGTTTTGGTGGGTTGAAGGCCGCCGAATCGCTGGCAAAGCTTCCCGTGGAAATCACGGTTCTGGACCGAAAGAATCACCATACCTTTCAGCCACTGCTATATCAGGTTGCCACCGCTGGTCTTTCACCGGCGGAAATCGCCGCGCCTATTCGCGAGATCCTGCGCAAGCATGAAAATGTTGAGGTGCTGCTGGGCGAAGTGCTGGGCTTCGATCTGACGGGGCGCCGGATCATGCTGCACAACTGGGAGCTGAGCTATGACTACCTGATTGTTGCTGCCGGCGCCATGCATGCCTACTTCGGCCACGATGAATGGGAAGCGATGGCTCCGGGACTGAAGACGATTGAGGACGCTCTCGAGATCCGACGCCGTATTCTGCTGGCGTATGAGTTGGCAGAGCGGGACGCTGCTCTCCACGGCACCCATCGGCCGCTGAACTTCATCGTCGTCGGTGCGGGTCCGACTGGCGTGGAGCTGGCTGGAACCCTGGCGGAGATTGCTCGCAAGTCGCTGGCGGAGAATTTCCGCAACATCGATCCAAGCAAGACTCGTGTACTGCTGGTGGAAGCTGGACCATCGATTCTGAGTGCTTATCCCGAAGACCTGCGGCAGAGCGCGGTAAAGCAGCTGGAGCATCTCGGTGTAGAGGTGAGGACTAACTCTGCCGTGAGCGATGTGTGCACTGGACAAGTGCGCGTCGGCAATGATGTTATCTCGGCTGAAGTTGTGCTGTGGGCCGCCGGCGTTTCAGCATCACCACTCGGCCGCGAACTGGGAGTGCCGCTTGACCGTGCCGGCCGGGTTCTGGTCGAACCCGATTTGAGCATCCCCGGACATCGCCAGGTATTCGTGATCGGAGATCTCGCCAGCATGAAGGACAAGCACGGCCAACCTCTGCCTGGAGTAGCTCCGGTTGCCATGCAGCAAGGCAGGTGTGTCGGACGGCAAATTGCGGCCGACCTGGCCGGGAAGCCACGCGAGACGTTTCACTATCTGGACAAGGGTTCGCTGGCCACTATTGGGCGGGCTGCGGCTATTGGGCAGTTTGGCAAGATTCGTCTCTCCGGGTTTATCGCCTGGCTCTCATGGTTGTTCATCCATGTCTTTTTCCTGATCGGATTTCGAAACCGTGTCATTGTGATGTTCCAATGGTTTTGGAGCTATCTCACCTACGAACGAGCAGCTCGGCTGATCACGGGAGAGTCCCGCGTGATATCCGTGCCGTCGATGGAGTATGCCGAGCGGGCAAGGACATCCGGTGAGCTTCCACCGGGTGACGGGCGAGGAATGCCGTCAATCGGCAAACGCACTGCGTAAGTTCTGGCGCCGTCCTCGTTAATTGTGGAAATCAAGGTCGGAAGTCGCAGTTTCGTTTCATATGCGGCTCCGGCGTAGGCGGCCGGTTCGCGATAAACTGTTTCCGCCGACTGATTGTGATTCAACCACCTCGCCGCTGGCTTCGTGATCCACTCTTCCTTCTGGCGCTTGCCGCGGGCCTGATTGCTTTCGTCGTGCAGTCGGGTGAGCTGGGGACTGCCGACACACAACATCGTTTGCAGTCTGCGCACTCGTGGTGGACAGCCGAGCCTGCGGTTTTCCCCAATGAATATCCGGAGTTTGGTGTGCACGGCCGCGGCGGTAAGCTGCAGAGCTGGTACGGGATCGGGCAATCGCTGCTGATGTTTCCCGCGGATGTCATTGGCACCTATTTGGAGCGGCTCCCAATCTTTGCACGTTACAACGACAACGATCCCAGTGTCCGCAATATCTTCGTCAGTTACAGCACCAACATTCTGGTTAATGTCCTAACCGCGCTTATCTGTTTCCGATTCTTACGGCAATTGAGCTTCGGCTTGAAACAGGCTGTGGCCGGAGTATTGGCGCTGCTGCTGCTGACGACGCACCTCCATTACACGCAGAACATGATGGAGAACAACTACATCTTTCTATTGACGCTGACCGGACTGTCGTTTCAATACGAGTGGCTGCGGAGCGGCAATCGAAAGGCATTGCTGGGCGGATCGGCAGCCTTCGGGCTCAATCTGCTCACGCGGATTACGACCGGAATGGATCTTGCCGCTGGAGCATTGTTTCTGTTGCTCGTGATGTGGTTCGAAGGTAATCGCGGCAGAGCGATCTGGGATCGGTGTCGAAGCTACATGGCCTTAGCTTTTCCGGTGTATTTGTTTTTCGGGCTTCTCGATCGTCTGTATCAGTATTACCGCTTCGGATCAATTCTCAACACGTACATGAGCGTGGTGGGGGTGGAAGCACGGCAGCGCGATCCATCGCTGCCCGCCAGCTATCCATGGAGCACACCATTTCATGTGGGCTTCTTCGGAGCGCTATTCTCGCCGGAGAAATCGGTCTTTCTCTTTGACCCGTTACTGGTACTGATGATTCTGATTGCCGTCGTGGGACGGAAGCGGTTCGCACCTGCCGTCAAAGCCTATATCGTGACCGGATTTGTGCTGGTGGCGACTTACATCGGTTTTTATGCGCGCTATGCGGTCTGGAGCGGTGACTTCGCCTGGGGAGACCGCTACGTTTCGACCAGTGTTCAGTTAGCGGCGCTGCTGGCTGTGCCGTTGTTGTTGCGATATCGCGAGGCGCTCGGTAAGGCAGTTTGGAGTGTCGGAATCGTAATCTGCGCCATCAGTGCCGTGATACAGATCGCATCGCTGACCTTCTGGTTGCCGCTTGAAATCTATCAGATGGAGACGCTGGGCCATCCAACTTTTGTGATTCTGCAGCGCATGAAAAACATCGCCGGCTTCGCCTCGGGTGCCATGATGGACAACTACGCCATGCACTGGGACCCGTGGGACTACGTCCACATCACGACATGGAACTTCCTGCCTTTTCTGTTGAAGCGGGTTGGCGCGGCACCCGCTTGGGTGGTTCACATTACGTTCATGCTGTGGATGGCAGGTCTTGCACTGCTGGTGGCTACCTTGAGCCAGTTACGAAGGCTGCTTCTGGGGCAAGCGGACTAGGGTTCACTGGCGCAGCCGTCGCTGCTCCCGGCTCCGGTTCAGGCCCGGCAAGGTCTAAACCCCGGAGCCGGCGCAGGCGTCCGCGGAAGCTTAGCGAGCACGAGGGCTCGACTGTCGGCTCGAGAAAATGCGCTGGCATCTGCGCGAGGATCGCGTCTGCGCTGCTTCATTTCTCCTGTATTCTTCGCACTCGCGGAACGTCATGTTCATTGCCTTGCATTTAGTCTTACGTTTCCAGTCGAAGAAAAGTTCAGCATACGATTTCGTGATGTAGTTGCCAGAATTGACTCCCAGTGCGTACGCCGTGCGGTCGATCCAGCGCGGCCTACCCTCGATCTCGGCGATATCGCCGATGGGCGTGTGATCGAGAACGACGTTCCCTTCGCCATCTTTCCACTCGGCGCGGAACTTCTCATAGATAAATGATGGCGAATAACCCAGGGTGCGCAGCATAGCGTCCATCGCCTTGCCATCGGAGACAGCGGTTTCTAACTCGCCCCGCGATTTGTGGCGTCCCATGGTGCCTTTGGCTTTGTGGGTTAGCTTCCACTTGTCCCCGTAGCATCGCAGTCGCAGCAGTTCGCCCTTGCGCCGCAGCTTCTGGCCGGGGAGATCGTAGAGTGTGTTGACTTCGTGCGTGGAAGGCGTTTCGCAGCGAAAACCGTGCTGGCGCAGCTTTTCTTCCAGCGCTTTCAAATCCGCAACGAGGAACTTGATTTCGACTTCCTGGGGCGTGGCCATGAAGAGAGTCTAAAGGAAGATCCCATTGATCGAGATGCAAACCAAAGCATTGTCAGCCGCAGTGGCGAGGGAACGAAGAAATCTTCCCCGCAACCGTTCCTGGCCGAGGCTTTATTATCGGAACAGGCTTCTGCCTACGGCAGTTCGTTCTGAGTCCTTCGCCCCAAGAAGTCGTCTCGCCTCGCCCTGACTTCGCGCAGCAGGAGAAGCAATTTGTACGCGTGTTTTCTCTAATCCGCGGCGCAATCGAGCAGCGAGCATTTCCGGGAGCTGCATTGGCGATAACGCATCACGGGGCGCTCGTCGCCTCGCAAGGCTTTGGACGATTTACCTACGAAGACGACGCCCCCAACGTCCAGTCTGACACGATCTTTGATCTCGCTTCCGTCACCAAGATCATTGCGACGACGGCCGTTGCCATGCTGCTCTACGATCGCGGCAAGCTGTCGCTCGAGGAGCCGCTGGCGCAGACCTTGCCGGAATTCGTGTCACTCGCCCCCAAACACCAAAAGGGGTGGCGCGAAGCGGTAACGGTTCGCATGTTGTTGGCTCATTCGAGCGGTTTACCTGCCTATGAGAAGCTGTTCGAGTTCGCTGCGACGCGCCAGGATTTGATTCATGGCGCGATGACCACCCGTCTGGTCGCGCCACCCGGTGAGCGCGCAGTTTACAGCGACATCGGGTTCATCCTGCTGGGCGAGCTGCTGGCGAAGAAGGCGGGATTGGAACTCAACCTGTTGGC
>JASHXK010000403.1 GCA_030043575.1 Terriglobales bacterium | reverse complement strand
AGCGGGTATATAGGTGGCTGCAGCCGCGCACGCAACAAGCAGCAAGGCCGCGACGGCGAAAGTGACAGGATCTGTTTGTGCCGTACAGAGCGGCCTACATCTATTTCGTCACGCTAATCGCATTGTGCTTCTTCAACAGCTCGATGGTTTCTTGCAGCGGCAACGCCTTTATAGTGTGACCATTCCCGCTCACGTCGTGCGCCCGGAGCATCGAATTATAAATCGCCTCTTCTGTGGCTTCGATCACGGCCTCAAATAGCGGAGACATGCTATCGTTGCTCAACAGCTCCTTTGGCCGATATAGAGCTTCGCCAGCCGTGATGCGCACATCCTGAGAACTCGAAAAAGCAATCACATAATCGCCGCTGCCATTTGTTTCGCTCGATCCCGTCCGTGCCAACCCCATCATCGCTCGGCCTGCAAGCCGGCTCAAATTCCGATGATCGAGCGGAGCATCGGTGGCCACGACGATCATGCAGGAACCATCCGGCGTTGCTGGCTGCGGCCTGATCGCAGGGTGTTCCGCATTCGCCGCAGACGGGTATACCTGGCCAAGTTCCTTCCCAATCGGCACCCCTGCAATGATCAGGTTCCCTCCGAAATTGGTTTGAACCAATACTCCGACGGTGTAACCGCCCAAAGAGGACGGTAATTTCCGCGACGACGTCCCGATTCCCCCTTTCCAAGAAAAAGCAATGGTGCCGGTTCCCGCCCCCACGACTCCCTCTTCCACCGGGCCGGAACTGGCGTTGTTGATGGCCGCAAACACATCCTCCGGAAGAATCGGGCGCGAACGAATATCGCTCAAATAGCCGTCGTTGGTCTCGCCCACCACGGGATTGACCGACAGCACATTTTCGTTGCCTTTCAGATTGAACATGTACGTGATGACGGCGTCGGCCACGCGCGGCACCGAATCCGTAGAAGTCAGCAGGATGGGCGTTTCGATTTCGCCCATCTCGTTTACTTGCGTGGACCCTGCCAGTTTCCCATAGGCATTGCCCAGAAAAACAGCTCCCGGAACCCGCTCTTTATACAGATTCTCACCAGGCGGCAAGATGGCCGTCACTCCGGTGCGGATGTTATCGCCGTGAATGATCGTAGTCTGCCCGACCTTGACTCCAGCGACATCTGTGATTGCATTCAGCGGACCCGGAGGCAACACACCGACTTCTATCCCAATATCACGAGCCCTCGGCCGCGCCTCCGTCTGAGCGGATGCCGCGATGGCAGCCAGGAAGAGAAACAGTATGAGTAGAGTGCGCGACATTCTCCTTCTCCGGGCGGAAGACCCCTCAATGAGTGTAATGAGGACGTTACGCCAGTGGTGACTATTCTGTGTCCGCCGCTATAGACTGCAACAAGAGTATATTGTGCCCCTCGGGATCATGTAGCACTGCCCAGGCCGATTCGGAGTGAACCAACCTTTCTCTTCCGATTGCTGCAATCGCAGACTCGATGTTCGGAACCTCAAAGAACAGTACTGCTTTGTCTTTCGAGGGGTACGACTCAACGCCTTTCCGTTCCAGGCAAAGAAAGCGGCCATCACCGTCGAACTGCACGTGATGCCCGGTCTGCTCACCAGATTTTTTCAGGCCGAGCGTTACCTCATAGAACTCCTTTGCCCTTTCTACGTCGTCAAAATAGAGTTCAACACCGATGAACCGCGCTTGGAGCGACTGCATGGAACGCCTCCGCTTTCAGGACCCCAGTGCGACCGGATCCTGTTGTGAGTGTGATGGCGATATTACGCCAACTACGATAGCGGGCTACTTTCGAATTGCCGACCATCTCGCCATAAATGGCGCCGGATTTGCAAATCGGCCCTTAAGGGCCGATTTGTCTCCTTGAACTCGTAGTACAGCACTTCGCCCAACTGACAATTGGTGAGATAATCCCCGCCATGGCTTTGGCTGCAGGCACGAAGCTTGGGCCGTATGAGGTGGTTGGAGCACTCGGGGCAGGTGGCATGGGTGAGGTCTATCGTGCCCGCGATCCCCGCCTCGGCCGCGACGTTGCCATCAAGGTTCTGCCGGCAGGCTATGCCGACGATTCCGAGCGCCTGCGCCGCTTCGGGCAGGAAGCGCGCGCCACCGCCGCCCTTAATCATCCCAACATCCTGGCAGTTTTTGACATTGGCAGTGAGGATGGGTCTCCCTACATCATTTCCGAGTTACTGGACGGCGAGACGCTGCGCGATAAGCTGCGCGGCGGCCCCTTGCCAATCAAGAAAGCCATCGACTATGCCGTGCAGATTGTGCGCGGGCTGGCAGCGGCGCACGAACACGGCATCTTGCATCGTGATCTCAAGCCGGAAAACATTTTCGTAACTCGCGACGGACACGTAAAGATTCTCGATTTCGGGCTGGCCAAGCTGACGCAGCCCGAAGCTGCCAGTATGTCCAGCCTTGCCGCGCAGCCGACGATGGAATCGGAGACCGGCCACGGCGTACTGCTGGGCACCATGGGTTACATGTCGCCCGAACAGGTGCGGGGCCTGCCCGCCGATGCGCGCAGCGATTTGTTCAGCTTCGGCGTCGTACTGTACGAGATGTTGAGCGGCCGCCGCGCCTTTCACGGCAAGACCACAGCGGACACGATCGGAGCGATCCTGCGCGAGGAGCCTCCGGAGCTGACGACAACGGGCCGAAGCATTTCACCGCTGCTGGATCGCATGGTGCGCCACTGCCTGGAAAAGGATCCGGCGGCGCGCTTCCAGTCGGCGCGCGACGTGGAATTCGATCTGGAGTCGCTCTCCACGATTTCTTCCGCTGCACTGCCGGCGGTCGCCACTGCGAAGAGTCGCAGGACCTGGCTGATTACAGCTGCAGCAGTCGCAGTGTTAGTGTTGCTAGCGACGGGCT
>JASHXK010000045.1 GCA_030043575.1 Terriglobales bacterium | reverse complement strand
GATTATTGGTCAGCAGGTTCTCGTATTCGTCGATGTTGCCGGGAAAGCGCTGCAAGAACTTCTTCACGCGCTCGAACCAGCCCAGTGGCGGCTCCAGCGCCAGCCCGCCGATGCGGAAGTATGAGGTCATCATGCGCTGGCCCGAGACCGCTTCGAACAACCGCAGAACGTCCTCGCGCTCGCGGAAGCAGTAGAGGAACACAGTCATCGCGCCGATGTCCATGGCGTGCGTGCCCAGCCACACCAGGTGCGAGTTGATACGCGTAATCTCGTTGAGCAAAACGCGAATCCACTGCGCTCGCGGCGGAATCTCCAGCCCCAACAGCTTCTCCACCGCCAGGCAATACGCCAGGTTGTTGGTCATGGGGCAGAGATAGTCGATGCGGTCGGTCATGGGCACGACCTGCTGGTAGAACTTCGCTTCGCAGGTCTTCTCGATGCCGGTGTGCAGATACCCAATGTCGGGCATGATGCGCACAATGGTTTCGCCGTCGACTTCGAGCAGCAGCCGCAGAACGCCGTGGGTCGAGGGATGCTGCGGGCCCATGTTCAGGACCATCGTTTTGTCTTGCGATGGATCCAGTACCGGTGTTGGAGTCATGTGCGCCATCAGCGGTAACCCTCGACGGGATAGTCCTTACGTAATGGATGCCCTTCCCAGTCCTCCGGCATCATGATGCGCGTCAGGTTGGGATGCTCATCGAAGCGAACCCCGAAAAGATCGAAGACCTCGCGCTCGAAAAAGTTCGCGCCCGGCCAGAGCGGCACCAGCGAATCAACGTTTGGATCTGCACCCTGGAGTTTCACCTTGAGCCGCAGATACTTCTTTGTTGTCGTGGAGAAAAGCTGATAGACAACTTCGAAGCGCGGTTCACGCGGATACCAGTCGACGCAGGTGACGTCGGCCAGCGCGTTATACTGCAACTGCAGGTCGTTCTTCAGGGTGAGACAGGCGTCGCGCAGCGCGGTCCGATCGATCCAGATGGTCAGCTCGTTGCGATCGAACTTGGCGCCGGCAACAATCGCGGGATTGCGCGCGAGCAGCGACGCAACTTCGGGACGATCCTTCAGTTGCTCGAGATCCGTGATCGCTGGCTGGAGCGGCATTAGATCTTCTCCGCCTTGCCCTGCCTGTTCCAGTCGAGCACGCCTTTCTTCCACACATAAAAGAAACCGGCGAGCACGATGCCGATGTAAACCAGCATCTCCCAGAACCAGAACATGCCCAGGCCAGCGGCTTTCAACGGCTTCTGCACGACCGCCCAGGGATAGAGGAAAACGGCTTCAACGTCGAAGAGGATGAACAGCATCCCCACCAGGTAGAACTTCACCGTGAAGCGTTGGCGCGCGTCGCCCACCGGCTCCATGCCGCACTCATAGGGTGACATCTTGGCTGCATTGTATTTGTGCTGGCCGATGAAGTAGGACAGCGCAACAATCGCGCAGGCAATGCCTCCGGCAACGACGATGTGGATCAGCAGCGGAAGATAGCGGGCAAAATATAAATCTGGCATGATTGCGACACAATCAGACGACGCTGCAATACACGGCGTAAACTATCGAGTTTAGATTTCGTCTGCGACCTATGTCAACCGCGCGGGGAGCAGGATTCATCGGGGTTTCACACTGCTCGCAGGGCCGTGTTCAGGCGGGTTGCGATGCGCTAGCCTCCGGTGCCATCATTGCGATTTAGCGAGGTGAGTTATGCGGTTTTATTGCTGCTTAATGCTGTTGCTGGCAACCGCGATGATCGCTCGCGCGCAGCGAGAGCCGTGCCTCACGGGAGCGGACAGTCCGGGTTGCGGCATCACCATCGCCATGAATCCGCCCTTGAGCACTAGCGACAACATCCTCTCGGTGCCCAACGAAATCACCATCGACGTGCCCATGCGCATCCATGCCGCAAAAATCGCTCTGCTCAGCGGCCCCGCAGGGACTGGAACTGCGGACCTGTTCAAAACCGTGGCGGAGGTAAGGAGCTACAAGAAGGTCGGCGGGAATACGCGATTCAAGATTCAAGTCAAGGATTGTCCAGGCACCGACAACGCGTTTGACGTTAACATCTACTCACCGCGATTGCCATATCCGCTCGTCATCAACGTGCAACCGTTCCAATGTAAGCAAGGGGCTGCAAAGTAGTGGCTTATCCGCCGCCGACGAAATGCACAATCTCCAGGCGATCGCCATCTTTCAGCAACGCTTCCGCCCACTGACCGCGCGACACGATTTCGCGATTCAGTTCGACGGCGACGCGGTCCCCCTTCATGCCAAGCTGGTCGATGAGCTGAGCCAGATTGAGCGGGTCTGCAAAAACCTGGTCTTTGCCATTAATCGTCAAGCGCATAGGAACAGTTTCAAGTTTCGAGTTTGAAGTTGCAAGGGCAGTTTCGAGTTGCAAGTTTCGGCTCAGCTATTTATCGGAGGCCGTGGCGTCGTTCGCCATGAAACTTTGAAACTGCCTTAACGAAACTGCCGTAGAATGTGTGATCGCAACATGCTGTACCTGGCTCACAAACCGCAGCCGCCACTCTCGGATTTTGTGGACCTGTTCTGGCTCTATGAAGGTTATGCCGTCCCGCACAAGCGTGAGCGGCTGTTGCCTGACGGCACCGTCGAACTCGTCATCAATCTGAAGGAAGACTGCATTCGCGTCTACGATTCTGATCAGGCCGAAGACTTCCACACCATCCCCGGCTGCGTGGTGTCGGGACCTCGCTCCGAGTTCTTCGTTATCGACACTGACAGCGAGGCCAGCACAATCAGTGTGCACTTCAAGGCTGGCGGAGCGTTTCCGTTCTTCAGATTCCCTCCTGCTGAGCTAAGCAACCAATCGATTGGACTCGATTGTCTTTGGGGAGGAGCTTCGGCCCGCTTGCGCGAGAGGCTGCTGGAGGCCCCAACCCCTCAGCAGAAGTTCCGCGTGATGGAGTGCTGCTTGCTGGAGGAGCTGTGGAAGCCGCTGGAACGGCATCCGGCGGTATCGTTTGCACTGCATCAATTCCTCCGGCGTGCGCAGCCTCCATCGGTTTCACAGGTAGTGGAAAAGGTGGGATTCAGCCAACGACGATTTATCGAGATCTTTGACAACGAAGTCGGCCTGACGCCCAAACTTTTCAGCCGCGTCAGCCGCTTCCAGAAGGTCATCCGAACGGCGCATGCCCTCGGCGACATCAACTGGACCCAGCTTGCCCTGGACTGTGGCTACTACGATCAGGCGCACTTCATCCACGATTTCCAGTCCTTCGCCGGCATCAGCCCATCTGAGTATCTGGAGCGCAGAACGCCGCACGTAAATCACGTTCCCATGGAGACATAAGTTTCTCTGCCGGCCGAGGTCAGGATCTCAAGGTATAAGGCGCTTGCGATTGCGGCCTCTCGCGGAATCCAGGTCAGATTTTTACAAGACGGCGCTTCCCTTCCGGCGCCATCATCATGATCTAACTCCGAGCGAATCCGTTCGGAGGCTTTGAGTCTCAATGAAGGAGAAATCGCATGGCAGTCAAAGCTATTCCCGATGGGTACCATACGGTCACGCCTTACATTACGGTCGAGGACGCGGGCGAAGTGATCGAGTTCTTGAAGAAGGCATTCGATGCGCAGGAGACCTACGCGATGCGTGATGAGCACGGCAAGGTGCGGCATGCCGAGGTGAAGGTGGGCACCTCGATGGTTATGTTAGGCAGCTCCCACGACCAGTGGAAGGCTCGACCGGCCAACTTCTATGTCTATGTCGAAGATGTGGACGCGGTTTACAGGAAAGCCGTCACGGCTGGTGGAAAATCGGTAGCCGAGCCCGAGACCCAGTTCTACGGCGATCGTCACGGCGCAGTGACCGATTCGCAAGGGAACACCTGGTGGATTGCGACTCATGTTGAGGATGTCTCCGAGGAAGAGGTGGGCCGCCGCGCGAAAGAGTACGCGGCGAAGCGGGCAGCCGAAGCTGAGAAGTCGAGGTAGACATTCCGGCAGCTCGCTGGCGTACAGGATTGGCCAACATCGCGGGTGCACTTAGAAGCTGCGCGATGCATTCGCCGTTGTGGTCGCGTGATGAGAGCTGCGCTTGGCGACAAAACAGTGCCGCTGCTCTGCATGCACAATCGCGGCGCGTTAGAGTAGCCAACATGGCGGAGGTGCGTCTCCGATTGCTATAATGCATCAGCCGCAGCAATCCTCACGCAGCATTCCCGCTCCGTGGCCAGGTAGCTCAGCTGGTAGAGCGCAGCCCTGAAAAGGCTGGCGTCGGCGGTTCGATTCCGTCCCTGGCCACCATTCAATTCAATAACTTAGAAGCAGCAGTGAATGTTGTCTTAGCCGCCCGGAGCATACGCGAAGATGGCGGTCGGGTTGTCATTCGAGGTGAGGTATCGGGCCAGCTTGGCGTAATGCTCCTGCCGCCGAGGCAGAAGAAATCTGAGGCGATGCAGCCGGCTTGAAGAGCAGCGCCACATGGTTCGGGTCCTGCCGAGGCCGTTATTCGGCGTCATCGGATGAGTGCTTCAACGATCCGGTCTTACGGAAACCAGGCACCCAGGGCGACCTCAGATATGGGGCAA
>JASHXK010000402.1 GCA_030043575.1 Terriglobales bacterium | reverse complement strand
GATTGAGGATGCCGGTCGGGGGCCGGCGTCTTCGTAACGAAGCGGCCCGTTTGGAGGTGGGCCGCTTTTGTTTTGGAGGCGGTTGTCTGCTGTCAGATGAGCTCTTAGTCTTCGCGAACTAGATTGCGCTCTGCAAGCCCATGCACAAGCGGCCGCTGGGATTATGATCGTTGCATCATGATCCGCCGTCTGATTCCGTCGGTCGTTCTTCTGTGCATTTGTCTGCCAGCGCAGGAGGCACAGCAGACTTTCCACATTCAACCGCTGCGGCCGGTGCCTGAACTTCGCGCCGAGGCGCTGAAGGCGCAGCCTCCGGCGGAGCAGGGCGAGTTTCTGAAGCCCGATCTGGTGGAGCTGGTGAAGCTCGATCCGACCATCAAGCTCGATATTCACTACGCCTCGTCCAACAACTTTCTGGGAACGCCGCTGTACACAGAGGCGCGAGCGTTTCTCGAGCGGCCGGCAGCCGAGGCGCTGGTGCGGGCGAATGAGAAGCTGCATCAGCAAGGCTACGGTTTGCTGATCTTCGATGGATATCGCCCGTGGTACGTGACCAAGATCTTCTGGGACGCGACGCCGCCTCAGGACCACATCTATGTTGCCGATCCGGCGCAGGGTTCGCGGCACAATCGCGGATGCGCCGTCGACCTCACGATCTACAGCCTGAAGACCGGCGAGGTTCTGCCGATGCCGAGCGGGTACGACGAAATGTCGGAGCGCGCACATGCCGATTACGCTGGAGGAACCGCCGAAGAGCGCGCCAATCGCGCCATCTTGCGAAGTGCGATGGAGGCGGAAGGCTTCACGGTTTATCCCGAAGAGTGGTGGCACTTCGACTACAAGGATTGGCGCAAGTATCCGATCGTGAATGTACCGTTCGCGGAAGTGGAAATCGACAACGGCAGTCGGAAATGAATTCAATCATCGCACCAGCTTTGTATCAGGGCACGGCCTTAGCCGTGCCATCGATCCCCTTTTAAACTTGTCATCCTGAGCGAAGCGTCCGCAGGGCTTTTCCGTTCCGCGGCTGTTGCGGAACGGCGGACGCGAAGTCGAAGGACCTGCTTTTTCGCCGGAAGCAATACGTTGTGCCAAAAAGCAGGTCCCTCCACTCGCCCAGCCTGTTCTCTGAACAAGCTGCCCTCGGTCGGGATGACACTTCGGGTTGAGAGCGAAAAGCGAACAGCGAGCGGCGAAGGGCGGCTTTTCTCACTTCCCTGCCAATCCCAGTTCTCCCGCGACGCTCTTCATCGCCTCAATACAAAACGTGATGTGCTCGTCCAGATCGACGCCGAGATCCGCAGCGCCATTGATAATGTCCTCGCGGCTGACCGAGCGCGCGAACGCCTTGTCCTTCATCCGCTTGCGCACGGATTTGGCGTCGACCTCAGCCAGCGACTTATTGGGCTTGACCAGCGCGGTCGCGGTGATGAATCCGGCCAGCTCGTCGCAGGCAAACAACGCCTTCTCCATGGCCGTCTCGCGTTTCACGCCCGAGTAATCGGCGTGGGAGAGAATCGCGCGCCGCACGTCCTCGGGCCAGCCACGCTCCTTCAGAATCTCGTTGCCCTTGAACGGATGCTCCTCGGCGCTGGGATACTTCTCATAATCGAAGTCGTGGATGAGCCCGACGATGCTCCATTGCTGCTCGTCGCCGCCCAACTTGCCGGCATAGGCGCGCATGCACGCTTCCACGGCCAGCGCATGTTTCCGCAAGCTCTCCGACTGGGTGAACTCTGTTAGCAAACTCCAGGCATCATTTCTCGTCATTGTTTTGAACTATACGAACTTGATCCTCTTGAAACCAAGCCATGCGGAAGTCTAAGCTTTCTTCTGGCAGAGGGGGTAAGGTGCGAGATCAACAGATACGTGCGGCGCTGGATCAGCATTGGGCAGCCTCCGATGCCAACGATTTTGAAACCGAGCACCGCATCTATCACGCGGACGCGGTGCTGGAATATCCACAATCCGGCGAGCGCGTACGCGGCCGCCGCAACATCCAGATCACCCGCACGATCCAGCCCAACCGGAAGCGTTTTACCGTCCAGCGAATCCTTGGCGGCGGCGACCTTTGGATCACCGAATTCATCCTGTCCTATGACGGCAAGCCTTCCTACACCGTGAGCATCATGGAATTCCGGGGCGACCAGGTGGCGCGAGAGACGCAGTACTTTGCCGATCCCTTCGAGGCCAGCCCGGCGCGCGCGCAGTATGTAGAACGGATGGACGCGAAACCGCGGCCCGAACACAGTTAGTAAACCCCACGCACTGCGCGATCCATTCCACATTTCTCCTGCATTCTTGCGGCTTTTCTTTGCGCCGCGATTGTCAAGCCATCCTGCTACGATTTCGCTATTGTCCATCGTGATTCTTAATTTACTTGACTCCAGCCGAGAAAATCATGCACAGTACGCGATAAGCATTTGGTGCCTGCTCTGGCACTCCCACAACCTGAATGGCTACGACTCTCGCGCCCGTGGATTCGCGGGAAGTGGTGAGATGCGACGATTGCCATCTCGTCCAATTCAGAACCAACAACAACCTGTGCCGTCGCTGCAAGACGTCATTGGATGAGGACGAACCCGAGCCAATCCTGGCAGCGGCCGAGCCGCTGGTGGAAGTGGAAGAATCGAGTCAATCTCAAGTCCAGGTGGCGAAGGCGATTCGCAACTTGCGCCATCGCAACGGCCTGAGCCAGCGGCAACTGGCCATTCGCATGGGCGTGCCGCGCACCTACGTCTCCAAAATCGAGAACGAGAAGGCGACGCCGACGTTGTCGTCGCTGGCCCGTC
>JASHXK010000401.1 GCA_030043575.1 Terriglobales bacterium | reverse complement strand
TCGATGTCGCTCGGCCACTTCGCTACCAAATCCGCCTGTTGCTGCGGTGTGGCTTTGTCATGAGGCACGCCCGCACTTTCGCCGAAGCCTCGATAATCGAGCGTGAGGACGTTGATACCCGCTGCGCTGAGCTGCTGCGCCAGTCCGTCCCAAACCCTGCGATCGCGATTGCACTGATGCAGCAACAGAACGCCGGGGCCGGGCTTGGCCGCGGCAAAGTAGGTCGCCTTCAGCTTGGCGCCGTCCTTAGCCGTGAGATCGACCACGCGCTCGGCTGCGGGCGCGCTCGATACGGTAATGAGTATGAAAAGCAGCGATGGAATCGAGTGGCGGGCGAAGGCGTTTCGCATGGCAAACCTCGTAACCCGCAATATTCTACAGAGCCGGTTGGAAGTAAACCTGGGACGTCAAATTCTGCTGTGTGGCGCTGGGGGATCGTGACAGACTGCTGTCTCCCCGATCGAAATCAGCCATTAATTGGGAAAATAACGCCGCAGCCACAAGTGCTGCGAACATTCATAACTGTCGTAGAATCCGCACATCGATGAGACCTGCGTCTCGATGGAAAAACTGCGCCCCAGCAGCGACCGGGCTGTAGCCGACGTCGGAGTTGGCTGAGTAGGGCCCGTGTCCGGGCAGCCAATCCGTACCGTCATCGCGTGGACAATTCTTGTTGTCGTTAGGCAATTTCGGTGGTTCCAGCTTGACATTGAAGTAATCTATAGATAACATTTTGTAATCTTAAAATTACTTTATGGCCGAACGGAAGTCACCTACGTCTGTTGGCACGCTCCTCTTTACCCTTTGCCTGGCGACCATCATTGATGTTGGCGTCGGCTGGTGGTTAGGAAGACCCGGCCTTGGGCAAAACGCACGAATCGCAATAGCGCTGCTGCCAATCCCGGCGAACCTGGTGTTAATCGCTCTCATCGTGCGAACTATTCGCAACCTCGACCAATTCTTGCGGCAGGTTCATCTGGAGGCGGTTGCGATCGGGTTTCTGCTGACCGGATTAGCGGTCTTTGTCCACGGGTACCTGGAACGGGCACGCGCAGTGCGCCCACTGAATGCGGCCATTGTTTGGGCTTTCATGATCGTCTTTTACGGGACTGGATACTTGGTTGCGATGAGGCGCTACCGATGAACAATCGGCTGCGCGTGCTGCGCGCGGAAGCTAACTGGACCCAAGCGCAGCTCGCCGAGATAGTTGGGGTCTCGCGACAAGCGATCATAGCCGTCGAAAACGGAAAGTATGATCCGGCGCTTCCGCTCGCTTTCAAGCTGGCTCGCGCATTTGGCAAGACTGTCGAAGAAGTATTTATCTGGGAAGATGCTAATCCTGAACGCGACTAACGCAATTTCCTGGCAAACGACCTTGACAAGGAGACATTTCAAATGAATCGGATCGTTGCAGCAACCGCGCTTGCAATCCTTACGGTGAGTGCTAGCTTCGCTCAAGATCGGCAGGCGGAAACGAACAAAGCCATCGTCCGCAGGGTCTTCAGCGAAATTCTTACGCAAGGAAAGTTCGAGGTGGCGGCTGAGATTTACGCCAAAGACTACGTGAATCATGGGGCAACCAGGGATCTGGGATTTGACGAAAGTGAGGCCGTTGATCACGGTTGGCGTGCCGCATTTCCGGACTTGGAATTCACCGTCGAAAGAGAAATCGCGGAAGGCGACTTTGTGACAGTTCTGTGGAAAGGACGAGGCACGAACACTGGCAGTGGGAACGGCCTGGCCGCGACGGGGAAGAAAGCTGAAGGCCGCGGAATCAGCATCTTCCGCGTTGTGGATGGAAAGATAAAGGAAGAATGGACCGAAACGAACCAGTTGCTTATCCTTCGGCAGCTGGGGCTAGCGCCTAGGCAACCCTAGAACGTGCCTCGTTGTCCAAAACTTTCACTGACAAAGAAAAGTGGAAGCCTCGGGCGTCCTCATCAGCACCCGCAATTGCCTGGCTCCCTCGACAGGTCCGTAGATGTGTGGCATTTGGTCGCTTCAGTACAGCCTCAGCCTCGCACAACCGTTCTGCTGCTGCCAATTGATGTTCTGTCCAGAGCGGAGAAATCAGCACTTGTGTGAGGTTTGCGAGAGCTACGGGCTGCCGATCCTTGTCGCGGCTTCCAGACACTGCCGCGCACGCCCAGGGTCGCCGAGAGCCTGATACGCATCAGCCATGTTCAGCAGAGCCTTGCGCCGAACGGCAGGGTTCATGGCGTAACGCAACACCTGGTTGTATTGAGCGATGGCCGAAGAGAAGTTCTGCTGCGCCTGCTCGTAAGCACCGATGTTCAAATTGCTGGTTGGGTCGGCGGGAAAGATTGCTACTGCCCGGAAGAAGTGCGGCATGGCTTCTTCTACGTTGCCCTTGTCCACAAGCGCCTCTCCCAGATTGTCCTCTGCCACATAGTTGCCCAATGTGACCTGCGTAGCATGGGACCATAACGTGACATCGTCCTGCCAGAACCCGACCTGGCGATAAGTGACGGTCATAAGCGCCAAAAGAAGCGCTAAGCTGGCAGCTGGCAGCACAGGTTGCGGTAGTCGCCACTGCTGCGCCAGTTCTGCGACACCCCAACAGGTCATCAGGTAGAGACCTATGAACGGGAGATAGGCATAGCGGTCAGCCATTGCCTGCGTGCCAACCTGCACCAGACCGATCATGGGCACTAGCGTTCCCAGAAACCAGAACCAGCCTACCAACAAGTAGCGGCGCTCGCGAGCTCGCACTACAAGGACGGTGATGATGAGCAGCCCAGCGGCGGCGGCCTCTGCTTGCCATCCCAGCGCAGAGCCCAACGGATGCGGGTAGAAAACCGCAAGGCGCGAAGGCCAGATGGCTTTCTCCAGGTAGCGGGCATAGGAGATTGCGGCATTCGCCAGGCGAATGGTGAGAGGGATTCTGAACGCTGCAATGGCGCCGCCGGCCTGTTGCGCTTGCAAAGTGACGACGGCACTGGCGGCCGACAGCGCGAACAGCGGCAGTTTCTCCATCACCAGCCAGAGTAATCGCTCTCGGCTCTTCGCCTTTCGCTCTTCGCCAGAAGATCGCGCCTCTCTGTTTGCAAGCTGTATTCTGCCCGATACACCGGGCGCGGGTTTCTGGCGAGAAGCGAATAGCGAATCGCGAACGGCGAGCCGCTGCAGGGGCCAGTAGTCCCACAGCAACAGAACAAATGGCAAGGTGATCGCCTGTGGCTTCGACATCAATCCCAGCATGAACAGAAATGCGCATAGGACATAGCGACCGATGTGTGGCCGCTCCGCATACCAGTGGTAAGCCGCTAAGGCCAGCAGGAAAAACAGCATGCTGAGCAGATTCTTGCGCTCTGCCACCCAGGCTATCGATTCGACATTGATGGGATGCAGGGCGAAGACGGCAGCCACCATGGCGCTGCGTCCGACAGACCCGGTCGCCGATTGCAGCACCCAAAACAGGAGCAGTACATTGAGCAGGTGCAGAACGACATTCGTACCGTGATGCCCCGCTGGATCGAGATAGAAGAACTGGCAATCGAGCGCGTGGGAGAGCCAGGTTAGGGGATGCCAGTTAGCTGCATCGTAGGTGGAAAACGCCCACTTCACTGTTTCCAGGCTCAGGCCGCTTTGGACGTGGCTGTTTGCGGTGACGTAGACGCTGTCGTCGTAGCTGCAAAAGGGGTAGCGAATGACCCGGAAGTACAAGGCCAAGGTCGCCAGCAAGAGAAGGACTGCAAAGAACAGGGCTCGTATCGGGGACGAGAAGGGTTGCGGCTTTGTGGACAGGGGATTGATCGCCCGGCGCGTTGTCAACACTGTTGCCACCCTCGACATAATTTATCGAGACACCGCGAATACGGTTGCGAGGCATGATAACGTATCGCTTGCGTCCGCATCGTCTACGCTGTTAGCTCAGGCATCCACCTCACGAAATTGTTAATCAAAACGGAAGCCGGAGTGTAGGATCGGGCTCATACTCCTAGGGCTGTAGAAGTTCTACCTGTCAAAGGTTGCGAAGGAGGTGAGCGAGTACTTGCGGACATGATTCGACCCAAACGCTGTCCGGTCTGCGAGTCGGAGGAAATCAACTCGTATTCGATGGATTTACCGGATCAGTTGGGGAAGTGGCAACTCCTGCTTACGGACCGAGTCGTGAATTGCTGCAGTAATGGACACAGATTTATCATGCTTCCCGACGAAAGCAACAGAAGTGAAGCTGTCCTTTAGGGCTTTCGGAATTTCACGGGCTGAGAACATATCTACGGGCAAAAGAATACGATCCTTGCCCAATTAAGAGCCGCCCATTTGAGGCGGCTTTCTTGCACCGGCGCCCAAATGTTACTGGATGCGCAACGCCTGCACAGGCTCAATCGAGGCGGCGCGCTGCGCCGGAACCAGCCCAGCAATAAAAGCGCAGCAGGCGAGCACGAGAATCGCCCCACCCAGAGTCAGCGGATTGAAGGCGCCCACGCCGTACAGCTTACTCGCCATCAGACGATCGGCAACGATCACCAGCGGAACGCCGATGACGAGACCTGCACCGATCTGCCAGAAGGCGCCGCGCAGCACCATCGCGACAATATCCTTGCGATCCGCTCCCACAGCCATGCGGATGCCGATCTCGCTAGTGCGGCGGGCGATGTTGTAGGCCGTCACGCCGTAGAGACCGATGGACGCCAGCAGCAACGCGAGCAAGCTGAAAAGCTCGGTCAGGCGGGCAACCAGACGTTGCTCATTAAACGCCTCGGCCACTTGCTCGCCAAAGGTATTCATGTGGACGATGCTCAGGTTGGGATCGATGCTCGCCAGCATCCGGCGCACTTGCGGGACAACCTCATCCGCCGGCCCGGCAAACTGAATCTCCAGGTTACGCACGTACTCCGACTGCGCCATCATGCGGCTATAGTTGGGCTCGGTGAACTCGATATTCTGGAAATAGGGAACGAAGAACATGGGATTCTGATCGTTTTCCCAGGTGGGGTTGCGATACTGGGTGTCTTTAACGACGCCGACGATTTCATAATCTGCGCTATGTCCCGGCCGATCGAAGCCGAAGTGCTGGCCGATGGGATCTTCCTTGGGGAAAAACTTGCGCACAAACTTTTCGTCGACCACGGCAATGCGTTGCGAGGTTGCCGTGTCCTGCTCGCCGATGAGGCGGCCGCGTACCAGCGGCGTTCCGATGGTCTTGAAATAGTCGGAGCTGACTCGCAGCCAGCCGACACTGATGTCGCGCGTGGACTCCGGTGGCCGGCCTTGGATCTGGATATCGTCGTTCCAACTGTCGTTATCCTGGGGACTATACATGGAGTAAGCGACATTGAACACACCGGGAATCTGCCGCAGGCGGTCGCGCAGTTGCTGGTTGAGAGCGGGCAGACGGTCCTCGGTGTAACCGGCGCTCAGGGGATCGATCATCACGATGAGGCGCCCATCGGTGTTGAAGCCGAAGTGAAAGTGCTCCAGATAGCGCAGGCTTTCGGTCACCAGGCCGGCCATCGCCAGCAGCACCAGCGACAGTGCGGCTTGCGCGATCACGAGCGACTTCTGCGGCATGGCTGAACGGTCGCGGGTTGAGCGATTGGCGCCGCGCAGAGCATCCGCGGGGTCAGAGTGCGACGTGATCCACGCCGGCGCGACACCGAAAATCACTCCGGTAATCAAAGACAGCCCAAAGGCAAAGGCAAGGATGGGAAGCGACGGTGACGTGTCGATGGGCACAAACCTCGCACCCCGAAAAGCAATCAGCAGGATGGCGCGTGCGCCAAAATAGGCCATCGCCAGACCCGCCGCGCCACCAATACAGGCCAGCAGCACACTTTCCGTCAGCAAGCCGCGAATCAAACGACGCCGGCTTGCTCCGAGGGCCAGCCGAACCGCGGTTTGCTGCCGCCTGGCCATGCCGCGAGCCAGCAGCAGGTTCGCCAGGTTCGCGCAGGCAATCAGCAGCACCAGCAGCGACGCCGCGATCAGCATATACAGGCCAGATCGGACTTGATTACGCAAGCTGACGATGCCGGCGCCCCCGGGGCCGATCTTGAGGAACTGCTTGCCGATCTTGGCCACTTGCGTTGGGACGAAGGTCGACGCAATGGTAGGCAGCCACTGCCGCAGCTCGGTGGTGAGTTGCGCTTCCACCTGCGACGGCTGCGCTCCCAGCTTCATGCGGCCGATCAGATACAGCCAATGCTGCGTGTCAACATGCAACAACGAACTCGGCTGCGTCAGCAGCGGCTCGTAGGCGAGCGCCACATAAAAGTCCGGAGGATCGTTCTGCAGCCGGTCGCCGTAGAATCCCGGTGGCAGAATGCCGGCCAGAGTAAATGGCTTGCCGTTGACCATCAGGGTCGAGCCGACAAGAGACGGATCGAGTCCGAAGTGCTGCAGCCAAACGCGGTAACTCATCACGATTGCGGGCGGCGCGCCAGCCGTGTCGTCCTGCGGATTCAGCAGCCGGCCGGCGAACGGTCGAAGCCCAAAAGTCGAAAAGTAGTTGCCGGAGACGAATTCGCCCGGAAATGTCTCGGCCGCTTCGGACGAGCCGGAACGGCGAACACTGAACACGTACGAATTGGCTGAGAAGGCCGCGATCTGCTCAAACTGCGGCGTGTTCGCCTCGATGTATTTGTAAAGCCCGTAGGAGAAAACTCCCCAGCCTTCATTCTGCAATCCGCCCCAGACGCAGCAGTTGTCATTGTCACCGATACGATAGAGCTGTGCCGGATCCGCTACCGGCAGCGACTTCAACATCACCGCGTGCACCAGCGTGAAGATCGCGGTGTTCGCGCCGATGCCCAGCGCGAGCGTCAGCACGGCGGTAATGGTAAAGCCGGGTGATTTGCGCAGTTGCCGCCACGCATAGCGAAGATCCCACAGAACAGTCGTCATCCTCTGGACTCCAGTTACTCTAGGCGATGCAACTCGAACGCCAGCCTTCGTCGCGTTAACTCATTGAATGTGCGACGCCTAAAGTCATGACGGTGATTTCAAACTCGGCTCTTTGTCCGGGTTCGCGAGCCGGTGTCCGATATCGAACGCTTGCCGCGCGGCAATTGTTTATACGGATTGGATTGACCGACGGTTCGGGATTGGAGGTGACGGGATTTGCGCCGAGGGTCTACTTCCTGCCTTCGCGCTTCTGAGCGACGACCAGCCCGCGTGGCGTCGGCAGCATCACGACCGAAATTAATCCTTCGCGCTCGAGTTTCAGCGCCGCCTCGCGCACTTGTTTGAGATGGGAGCTCGCATCGTGCATGAGGATCAGTCCGAAAGGCGAGATCTGCGGCAGGTAGCGGCGAACTTCCTGCTCGCGAATCGGCATGTCGCTGTCGCTGAAGAAAAGATCGATGGTACCGTCGACCTTCATCTCCAGGCTGGACTCGTTGCGGAGATCGATGAGATCTCGGAATTCGGAGGCGTCGATCTTTTCTTTTGCCGCCGCGAAAACTTTGGGATCGTACTCGCAGCTGATAATTCGCCCGAAGCCATTCAGCCGCATCGCCTCGGCGATCCACAATGTGCTGACACCCATGAAGGTCCCGGTCTCGACCACGAGGCTGGGCTTGATGGTGGTGACCAGCGTCCGTAAGAACTCCAGCACTTCGACCTCGGCGGTCATCGAGTCGTACATGCTCCAGCGCTCGGGATGCGGACACTCCAGCGTGGGCCGGTGATACTCGGGCACGAGCTGGCCGGCGCGTGCGATGTACTCGCGCATGATGCGGTGCTCTTGCTTTTCCTTCTTGAATAGCCGGCGCAGGCTCATCTAGGCGCTCTTCTTCTTGTACCAGGGATTACGGATTGCGTTTTTCCGGAACTTCTCGGTCAGCGGAGGAATGTCAGAGTAATCAATGGAACTGTCAGGGAGCGCGGCAAGTCTTTTTAACTCCTCTAGCTGCCTGGGAGTCAACCTGGCATCGCCTAATGTTCTTCTTACGATTTTGCCCATTATTCGAAAAGCCCGTTAGGGCGACATTTGTTTTAGCCGTGGGTGTAAGCCCGCGGTGGGCTGCACCCGTTGACTCTGAGCCGCGAAGCGGCGGCACAACCCATGAAGTGCGTCTCGCCACTCCGTGGCTCCTACAACTGCGATCGCCAACCGCAGGCTCACGCCTACGGCTAAAACAAATGTCGCCGCTTCGCGGCTAGATGCGACGATTATCTGTCGTTTCACATTGTATGTTCTCATCCGCATTCCTAACCACTTCAACCTACGCTGTTATCGTTCGCGCACCGTTCACAACACACCGTGTTCTCCTGCGTTACGATTGATGCATCATGCGTGAGATGTGGCGGCATCGGGGGATGAGGTTGATCTTCATCGCCAATGTCATTTCCATGATCGGCAGCGGCATGAACTCGGCTGCCGTCATCTGGTTCATCCTGCAAGCCACGCATTCCGAAGTGTCGCTGGGCCTTCTCATCGCCCTGCAGACGCTTCCCTCCATGCTGCTGCTTCCCTTCACCGGCGTCATCATCGACCGCGAAGACCGGCGACACCTGATGATGTGGCTCGATGCGGCACGCGCGGTGATCATCTTCTCCGTCGCCATGCTGGTGCTCACGCATCATGTGCGACTGTGGCACGTCTATCTGATGAACGTCCTGGTCGCGATCGGCTTCTGGATGTTCTTCCCGACCGTCAACGCGCTGATCCAGGAGTTGACGCCGGACGACAAGATGCTCGACTCCAATTCCTTGCTGCTGGCTGCACTGCAAGGCGGCTGGCTGATGGCGGGCGCGATTGTCGGCTTTGTGTACAACCACATCGGCCTCGGCGGGGTGTTGCTGATCGACTGCGCCAGCTACGTGGTATCGATCGCTTGCGTGTTTTATGTTCGCAAAGGGCGGGTAACGGTCCGGCGGCCGGAATCTGCCCTGACGGAGCAGCCAGCGGAATTTGGTTCCGTGGCCCGGTACCTGCATGAGCTCGGCGAGGGCTACCGCTATGTGCGTGACCATCGGCGTGTATTGCTGATCGGCATCGCTTGGGCGCTGTTCGTCGCTGCCATGATGACACAGGGCGTGCTCTCGGCACCGCTCAGCGAGCGCATTCTGCACGGTGGCGCGGTCGGCTACGGCTGGCTGAACGGTGGTTGGGCCGTCGGCGCGTTTATCAGCGTGTTCTATTCCGCCATGTTCATTCGCCGCCACGGAGCGAATCGCTCAGTGACGCTGACGATGGGAATAATTGCTGCGTGCCTGTTCTTCCTGCCAGTCTCACACTGGCTGGCGCTTGCCGTAACCATTTACTTCGTAATGGGCTCCAGCCGCGGCACCGGAGGCATCGCGCTCTCCAGCGAGATGATGCAGCTGACTCCGCGCCACGTCATGGGACGGGTGCAGAATGCCTTCTCGTTCGTTGCCAGCGGACTGCAGATTTGCAGCGCTTTGCTGGTCGGGGAGGCGGCACACCGCGACGGTTTGATGTACGGCTTCTGGATGGTCGGAGCGATGTATCTCGGCGCCGCGATCGCTGCCTGGCTGCCCGTTCGGCGTGGCATGGTCGAAATGTTTGAGACCAGCGACTCCGCGGCGGACTGAAGGAAGCAGTCAGCAGTCAGCATTACTAATTACTAATTACTAATTAC
>JASHXK010000400.1 GCA_030043575.1 Terriglobales bacterium | reverse complement strand
GAAGCAGGCGCACTACGGCTGCGCATAGAACCGTCCCCAGCGCGCCTCCGCCCACGGCGAGGATGAAGCTTTCGGCGAGCGAATGAGTCAGCAAGTCGCTGCGAGTGGCGCCCAGGGCAGCGCGGACCGCAGTCTCGCGCGACTGTAGAATTCCACGCACCAATTGGAGGTTCGCCAGATTGAGGCAGACGATCAGCAGCACGCATCCCACCGCCGTAAACAGCAGCCACAAACCATGACTGACGCCGCCAACCACGGTTTCTTTCATCGGTATAACGACGGCTGAGACGTGAGCATGAACGTCCGGCCGAAAGTTGCGCGTGATATCAGCCTGGATCGCGTTGATCTGAGCCGAGGCCTGTTGCAGGGTGACACCCGGTTTCAATCTAGCCAGGGCCTCGTAGTTGAAATCGCCAAAGTCCTCATCCAACATCTCCGGTTCAATGACGAGCGGTACGAAGAGATCGACGATGTCCTGCGCATCCTGCCGAAAAGCCCCGAGCCCGTTGGATGGCAGCTCGAACTCTCCGGGCAGCACTCCGATAACGGTATAGGGATAGCCGTCGAGGCCGATGGTTTTGCCAACGATTTGCGGATCGGAGTTGAAGCGATCGCGCCAGATTCGGCGGCCGAGAACGACTACATGGTCGTTCCCTTTCTGCATCTCTTCTGCCGTGAAGCCCCGGCCCAGCACGGGTTGCACCCCCAGCAGGGAAAAGAGCTCGCGCGAACAGTGCGCTGAGGCGACGATGACCGCCGGACCGTTCCCCACCGACAAGTCAGAGCGCCACATCTGCAACATCGCCCAGTTCGAAAAGGCGTCGGCGCGTTGCCGCCACAGGCTGAAGTGCCTGGGATTGGCGGGCAAGGAAGGATACATTCCCTTCCATTCTTCCGCCACTTCACGGATATTCACCAGCTGCTGCGAGTCGCGATAGGCCAAGGGCTTCAGCAGCACACCGTTCACCACGCTGAAGATGGTAACCGTCGCCCCGATGCCGAGCGCGAGCATCAGCACCGCGGTAATTGCAAAGCCGGGCGAGTGGCGAAGCCGGCGAAGTCCTAAACGAAGCTCTCGCAAAATAAGTTGCATCATTCACTCCGTCCTGAGCGCCTGCATCGGATCAACCGATGCGGCGCGGCGTGCCGGTACATAAACGGCGAGCAGAACTACCGACAACAGCAGTGCTGGCATCAACACCAGGGTTGCGGGATCGAAGCGGCTGATGCGATACAAGCTAGTGGTCAGCAGTTGACCGCCAACCAGTGACAAGCCCAGGCCGATTGCGCAGCCCGCAATACCGAGTCGCGCCCCCTGCATCAGCACCAGGCGAAGAACATCGGCGCGGTTCGCCCCCAGAGCCATACGCAGCGCCATGTCACGCCGATGCTGCGATACTAGATACGAGATCACGCCGAAGATACCGATTGCGGCCAGCAAGAGGGCAACAACCGAAAACGCCGTCAGCAAAAGCATGGTGAAGCGCCGTTGCGCCAGCGAGTCGGAGACCAGAGTCGCCAAGGTAGTGCTTTGGTACAGTGGCAGCTCTTTGTCGAGAGACCATACCTCCCGTTTCACTTCGCTGAACAAGTCCTGCTGCGGACGGCCGGTGCGCAACAGCAAAGCCGTACGTCCGGCGGTCCAGGTCTGCATCTGGAACATCGACTGGTAGATCATCGCGGGCGGATCGGCATCGAGCGCCGAGATATGAACGTCGGCGGCGACCCCGATGATGGTGAACAGGCCGCGATCGCCCCACTGGAAGCGCTGCCCGATCGGGTCCTGGCCAGAAAAATATTGCCGCGCCATCGCCTCGCTGATGATGGCGACCAGCGGGGAATTCGGGCTGTCGCTTTGGCTGAAGTCCCGGCCCTCGCGCATCCCGATTCCCATCGCGCGGAAATATCCTGGCGTTACCAGCGAATTCTCCGCGAGGTGAAAGTCGTCAGGCGCGGCGTGTTCCAGCCGAAAGCCGATACCGCGCTCATCGCTGAGTGGGAGATGGCTGGCGGCGGCGACGCCGGTCACGCCCGGCAGTTGCGCCAGCCGCGACAGCAACTCCTTCTGCACGGCCATGCGCTTCACTGGATCGGGATAGCGGTGCGTGTCGAAAATGGTACGAACGACGAAGGCATCCCTGGGATCGAAGCCCAGCGGTGTGTTGAGCACGCGCGAAAAACTGCGGATCAGCAAGCTGCCGCCGATCAGCAGAACCAGCGCAAGAGCGATCTCCCCAATGACAACGGAATTCTGCAGTCGTAAGCTGCTGCGCGATGTGCCGGCCTGCGCCGAATCCTTGAGGAACACTTGCGGCGCAACATGCGATAGCCGCCATGCCGGTAGGAAGCCGAAGAGAATCGTTGTGATGACGGACAGCACCAGCGTGAAAAGCAGAGCTATGGGATGAACGGTGATTTCGTGGAGGCGGGGGACGCCGGCCGGGCCATAGTTGCGCAAGCCCGCAACGGCGGCCAGGGCCAACGCAATCCCCGCACAGCCACCGAGCAGAGAGAGCAGAGAGCTTTCCAGCAAACACTGGCGCAGCAGTGCCGTGGGCGCGGCGCCAACCGCACTGCGGATTGCCATCTCACGCGTGCGGGCTGATGCCCGCGCCAGCAAGAGATTCGCGACATTGGCGCAGGCGATCAGCAGCATGCAAATGACCGCGGCGCACAGCAGCAGCAGCAGTGGGCGTGCCTTATCGACGGCATAGGCGGAGAACTGATAAACGTGCGGCGTCACGTTGAAACTTGCCGGATAGCCATGCGCCTGCTTGAAGACATCGGCAATGTGGCGCACGTCCTGCTGTGCCTGATTAAGCGTGACCGCGGGTTTGAGCCGTGCGATCAGGCCGACACCGAACTCCATGAGGCGGTTTTGGGGCGCGAGTACTTCCGGCGAAAAGCCGATTGGCAGCCATAGATCTGCCATTTCGGAGAATGGCTTGCCGTCGAAGGGAAAGTGAAACGACGGCGGCATCACGCCGATGACGGTATATGGCTTCTCGTCGAGCTTGACCGTGCGGCCAAGAATGCTGGGATCGCCGTGATATTGGTTTTGCCACAGCGAATAGGACAGCTCTACCACATTGTCAGAGCCGGCGCGATCTTCTTCCGCTGTGAAGGCGCGGCCGATAAGCGGAGAAACGCCGAGGGTGGGAAAAACGGAAGCCGAGACCCTGGCGGCACGGATGCGTAGCGGCTGACCTTCCCCAGTCAGATTGAAGCCCTCATCCTCAAAAGCGGCAACGCTGGAGAAGGATTGATTCTGGTCGCGGTAGTCGAGATATTCCTGCGCGGAGACTCCGAGTTCCTCTTTCGGAGCGTTGGGTGCGGTCTCCGAAACCAGCACCAGGCGATCTGGCTGATCGTAGGGCAGGGGCCGCAGCAGAACCGTGTCGACCACGCTGAAGACGGCAGTGGCGGCGCCAATGCCCAGGGCCAGCGTCAACAGGGCCACCAGAGCGAAGCCGGGCGACTTGCGTAAGAGCCGAAGTCCAAAGCGAATGTCGTTCATAAAAAAGCAATTAGTAATTAGTAGTTAGTAAAACCACTTTATGGTTGATACTGGCTTTCTCGGGAATTTGTTCCATCGCGCGTTTTCTTTTCTGGATAACATCCGGCTGTGCTCGATAAGAGCTAATCGCTAATTGCCTGCCTCACCTACTCCGTCCGCAAGGCCTGCATCGGTTCAACCGACGCCGCGCGGCGCGCCGGCAACAATGCGGCGAGCACAACCACCATCGCGACAACGGCAACTCCGGACGCAATGATTCTCGGATCGGCAGAGCTCACGTTGTAAAGCTGGCTTCGCAGCAGTCGCGACAACAGGGCCGCAATCGGGAGCGTCGCGACAATGCTGGTTCCGGCGAGCCAGAAAACGTCAGCCAACACCAGCCGTATGACGGCCCGGCGTTGAGCGCCCAATGCCATGCGGATGCCAATCTCCTGGGTGCGCTGCGCGGTGGAATACGCCAGCACACCATACAGTCCGATCGCGGCCATCAGGGTTGCCAGCAGGCCAAAGCTTACGGCCAGCAGGGTCACCAGGCGCTCGTTCGACGTGATCTCGTCAACCTGCTCATCCATGGTGCGCAGACCGTCGACCACCAGCTTCGAGTCCAACTGATGCATGGCGGCGCGGATGTCAGCCTCCGTCGCCTCAGGCGACTGCCAAGTGCGAACATAGAATTGCAGGAAGCCGGGATCCGGCAGCTGATATGCGGCACGGTACAGCGTCTCTTTCGGCTCGGTGCGCATGTCCACGTGCTTGGAATCACCCACCACGCCGACGATCTGCAGGTCGCTTGTCCCTTTGCGATTACCGTGTTGCAACAATTCCCCGATGGCCGCCTGCGGCGACCCAAAGTGACGGCGCGCGAAGCTGGCATTGACGATCACAACCCCTGGCTGACCACTCGAGTCCTGCTCGCTAAAGTCACGCCCGGCCAGCAAGGGAATACTGACAGTGGAGAAATAGTGCGGAGTAATCCACGGACCTTCGACGATGATCATATCGCCGGGCGAGCCAGGAAGAGTGACGCCCGTTCGGCTTTCCATCCCCATCAGCTCGGGATCGGTTGTCGCGCCGACCGCTCGCGAACCCCGCAGCGTCGCTAAGGTTTGCAGGATACGGCGATGCAAAGGAGCCACCTGTTCGTTCTTATAACCGGCAAGCTGTGGATCGATGCCGAAGCTGATGAGGTGATCGCTGGCGAATCCGAGATCGGCGCGGCGCAGATTGCGAAGAGTCTGCACAAACAGACCAGCGCCGATCAGGAGAAGCAGGCTCAGGCCGATTTGTACGGCAACTGAGAGCCGACGGAAGCGCAGCGGCGAGCCCGATGCCGTACCGGTTTGCTGCTTCAACGAGCTCACCAGATCGGGATGCAGAAAGCGTAGTGCGGGAGCGAGGCTGAATAGCAGGCCGACGAAAAGCGCCAGCCCGAAGTTGAAGAGAAGAATCCGATAGTCGGGCCGCGAAGAAAACGGCAGGTCAAGACCAGGGTCCGACACCAGCTTCCTCGCCAACAGCGTCGACACTGCGGGCGCCAGCAGCGCCGCCAGCACGCCGCCCAGCAGTACCAGCAGCAGGCCTTCGGTAAACAGTTGGCGCACGATTTGCCAACGCCCCGCGCCCAGCGAATAACGCACCGCCATCTCGCGCACACGCCCGGCAGCCCGCACCAGCAGCAGGCTGGAAACATTGACGCATGCCATCAGCAGGACCAAACCGACCATGGCCATCACGATCAGCAACGGTGTGCGGATCTGATCCCGCAGCGGGGAGAATCCGCGTGAGTTATCGAGCAGAAGAAGCTTGGTATTGCGCAGGAAGCCGCGACGGACGAGTTGCTCCGCCTCGCCCGAGTGCGCCAGTTGTTCGCGGCGGATCGATTGCCAGAGAGGGTTAATACCGGCTTCGGCCGCGGCGTGAGTGACGCCGGATTTCAAGCGTGCGACAACGGTCAGCATGGACGTGCGCATGTCGTCAAACTCGGTCATTCCCGGATTCACCAACGGCGTTGTGGTGAGCGGGAAGAAAAGCTTGGGCGCATAGCCGGAGATCGCGCTGCGAAAGCCGGGCGGTACGACTCCAATGACGGTGAACGGGTGGGCATTGATCATCAGCGCGCGACCGATCACTGTGGGGTCGGAGCTGAATCGCGTCTTCCAGTATTCGAAGCTGAGCACGACTACCGGATTGCCGATAGGCAAGGCATCGTCGGCAGGAAGGATCAGCCGGCCGAGCGCAGGACGAACTCCCAGCAGGTCAAAGTAATTGCCACTGACCAGCTCGCCGGCAGCCAGCTCTGGCTGGTTGTTCCACTGCACTCCGACCTGCGCTTCGTTGTTGGCCAGGATGCCGGAAAAGACGGTGTTCTTGTCGCGCAGCTCGCGATAGGCGGGGTAGGAGAAATAGTCATTTTCATCTCCGCCATAGAAATTTATGTTGCCCGCCTGCAAGCCGACCGAGCGCAGTCGCACCAACCGCTCAGGATGGCTGACCGGCAACGAGCGCAGCAGTGCTTGATCCAAAAGCGTGAAGATGGCGGTATTGGCGCCGATGCCCAACGCGAGGGTGATCACCGCAACGGCGGCAAAAACCGGGGCTTTGCGGATCTGTCGTACAGCGTAGCGAAGGTCTTGCAGCATACTGGCGGCCTTTTGCAGAAGCTTGGGGCGCGATCTTCCAAGCATAATGAGTGCAACAGACTAGCCAACCTTTCGCTTTAGTTGTCAGCAATTTACCGGAGGCTGGTGCTTGTGCCCTTGTCCGACGACGAAACGGCGCGTCCGCTTTCGGACAAGGCTTTCGGACAAGGTTAAAGATACGGGCGAATCGAGAAGCGAGCTACTGTTCTCCCCACGTGTGAAACCCGCGCCGCTGGTCCTGTCGAAACGGGCGAGCATCGCAGAATCGCGCTACGCGAGATCATCTCGTCCTTTCGCCTCGCACGTTCCCGCCGACGTACAACCGACGGCCGCTTCTTGTCTGTCAACCAAAGGACAAGAATCGATGCGCATCGCAGCCATCGTCTTTGCGATCAGGCTGATGGAGCACGACGCGAAGCTTTATTTCTGCATCTATGTAGAACAGACCTTCTATTTGCAAGCGCACGGGCACGCTCAACAATAATTCCAACCTTTTGGGAAGGGTCCTAAATGAGAGTAGCTCTGGTTTCTTCGCCTTTCTTAGCTGTACCTCCCAGAAAGTACGGCGGCACCGAGCTGTTTATTGCTCAACTTGCCAAAGGACTGAAAAGCGCGGGCACTGACGTCGTAGTCTATGCCAATGGCGAGTCCACAGTCGGGGTGGAGACTCGCTGGCTCTACAAATCGCAGCAGTGGCCGATAACAGGCGAGCCTTTTGACAATCTGAAAGACCTCAATCACGCCTCATGGGCCATCTCCGATGCCGCGGCCGATTGCGACGTAATTCATCTCAACAGCATTGCGGCTCTGATGTTCTCCCGTTATGTGCAGAACCGGTTCGTCTACACCATGCATCACGTGCACGAGGACCATTTAAGCGAGGTCTACCAATTTTTCCCGGGCGTTGAATTCGTCACCATCAGCGACTTTCAGCGCCGGCGCGAAAGCATGGCCCACATGCGAACCATTCATCACGGCATCGATCTTAAGGCCTATACCGCGCCCTGCAGGAAGCGAGATTACCTCAGCTTTCTCGGACGAATTGCGCCCATTAAGGGCACCCACATTGCCATCGAAGTCGCGAAAAAATCGGGTATCCCGCTGAAAATCGCCGGCGAGGTGCAGCCGCAGTTCAAGTCCTACTTCGATGCCGAGGTGAAGCCGCACATCGACGGCCGCTTCATCGAATACATCGGCGAGGTCGGCATGCAAGGCAAGAATGATCTGCTGGGCAACTCCCTGGCGCTGCTCTTTCCCATTCAGTGGAATGAGCCGTTTGGACTGGTGATGATCGAGGCTATGGCCTGCGGTACTCCGGTACTCGCACTGCGCGGCGGCGCGGTCGAAGAGGTTGTATGCGACGGCATCTCAGGTTATGTATGCCGCTCGGCCGAGGAGGTGGCGCAACGCGCGCGCGAGTTGCCCGGCCCATTCACGGCGGCGAATGTGCGACAGTACTGTCAGCAATATTTTTCGCTGGATAAGATGGTCGCTGAATATCTTGCTCTCTACCAGGAACTGGTCGACGAACACAATCCGCTGGGCAAGGCCACTTCGGAGCTGCCGATGATCGCTTGAGGAGAAAGTGCCAGCCAGCATGAGCTCGTATCTGACGATTCCTTACGAAGACCTTGTCGAAATTCCGTCGCCGCACATCGAGCCGCGGCTGGCCTACAAATCCCTGCAGCCGCGCCAGGTCGACAACCTCACACTGATCGATGGCAAGACCTTCAGCGCCACCAGTGTTACGGGCGACATCTATCCCGCCGGCTCGCCGGATGTGGGCTTCTTTCACGACGACACGCGCTTCCTCAGCCACCTGGAGCTGCGTATTGGGGCACATCGCACCCTGGTGTTGTCGACGGCGACAGAGAAGACTTTTTTCGCTCAGATCGAATTGACCACGGGCACGATCACGCTGCGCGATTCCTTTGACCTTCCCGAGAACACCGTACACATCCGGCGCCAGCAGCTGCTGGCCTCGGAGATCTTCTTCGACCGCCTGACCTTCGAAAACTTCAATCTCACGCCGGTTGATTTCACCGTCGAGCTGCTCTTCGACGCCGACTTCGTGGACGTCTTTCAAGTACGTGGCGTGGCACGGCAAGAGCACGGGCAGTATTACCGGCCGATCGTGCGCGATCACGGTATTGCCTTCTACTATCGCGGCCTGGATGGCGTGATGCGGCAGACGCACATCAAGCTCGCTCCTTCGCCCACCGAGATCCAGGAACGGGTGGCGCGCTGGGAGCTGCGGCTGGAGCCGCTCAAACGCGTAGAGCTGGAAATATCGGTGACGCCAATGGTCGAGGGCCGCGTTTCGCGAGCGCAAGCCTACGAGCTGGACCACAATCTGCGGCAGCGGCGCGCCAACTTCGCGCGCTGGGAGGCGAGTTCCACGAGCTTCGAGACCGACAACGACGTTCTCGATGGCCTGCTGAAGACCGCCATCGGCGATTTCCACGCGCTGCAGATTCCCGATGGCGAACAGCACATTATTGCCGCCGGCATTCCCTGGTTCGCCACCATTTTCGGTCGCGATTCGATCATCGCGGCCTATCAATCGCTGTCGCTGAACTCGCAACTTGCCGTGGATACGCTGCGCGTGCTGGCCCGCTATCAGGGCAAAGAGCACAACGACTGGCGCGACGAGCAGCCAGGCAAGATCCTGCATGAATATCGTGACGGCGAGATGACGCGCGATGGCGAAATGCCCTTCGGCCCGTACTACGGATCGATTGATGCGACGCCGCTGTTTCTCACTCTCCTGTGCGAGACCTTCAACTGGACGGCTGACGAGCAACTCATCGAGGAGCTGTTACCGAACGCTTACGCCGCGCTGCAGTGGATCGACGAATGCGGCGATCTCGATGGCGACGGTTTCGTCGAATATCTGAAGCGATCATCCAAAGGCTTGGTGAATCAGGGATGGAAGGATTCGTGGGATGCCAACATGCATCGCGATGGGACCATCGCCAAACCGCCTATCGCGCTGTGCGAGGTGCAAGGCTACGTCTACGACGCCAAGTACCGCATGTCGTCGTTGCTCAGAAATTTTGGGGACGTCAAGACGGCGGAGCGTCTGAAGCGCGACGCTGCCGAGCTTGCCCGCCGATTCGATCGCGCCTTCTGGGTGCCCAGCCGCGGCTTTTACGCCATGGCCCTGGACTCGGATAAGCGTCCGCTGGAGGTCATCTCGTCCAATCCAGGGCATCTGCTGTTCACACGGATCATCAGCAAAGACCGCGCGCGCATCGTGGCCAACCGTTTAATGCGCGACGACATGTTCAGCGGCTGGGGATGGCGCACCCTGTCGCAGGAAGAGCGCGTTTTCAATCCGCTCAGCTATCATCGCGGCTCGGTATGGCCGCACGATAACTCCATCATCGCGCATGGCATGGCAGTCAACGATATGCGTGACGGCGCCCTGCGCATTCTCACTGCGCTGTATCAGGCCGCGTCCAAGTTTCGCGATTATCGACTGCCGGAGCTGTTCTGCGGCGTGCAGCGGCGCGAGTACGACGAACCGGTGCACTATCCCGTGTCCTGCTCGCCGCAAGCGTGGGCATCGGGTGCGATGTTCCTGATCCTGATGTCGGTATTGGGGGTGCATCCCAGCGCGCCGCGCAAGGAGCTCAACATCATCAATCCGCAATTGCCGGATTGGCTCGATCACCTGCGCATCCGCAACCTGCGCATCGGCCGCAGCCGCGTCGGACTGGACTTCAGCCGCCGCGGCGAGCGCACCTTCTGCAACGTCGTCGATGTGGAGGGCGAGAAGCTACTGGTGAACGTGGCGTTCAAGAAGTAGCTATCGGCCGTCGGCCCTCACTTGATCTTCATTGCTGTTAGTGCCCGCCTTGGCCGGGCGGAGCCGCCGTCGCCGGCGGCTTGACGAACTTCGCGTCGTCAATCGCCACGTTATCTTTAGCTTCATCGATCTTGATGGTGAAGCTGCCGCTCGGCCGCGAAATTGTCCAGCGCATCGGCGTCTTTACCCCGCCGATGTCACGATAGTCGGCGAAGTCGACCTGTGTCGGGTTCAATCCCAGAGGTGTGCCGGTGTAATGCATCATGCGCACCAGCAGACCCGAATCCTTGTCGAAGTAGAGCTTCACCGGCGGCTGGCCCTTGTTGAGGCCGACGACGACATTAGTCTCGTGACCGTCAATCTTCTCCGCGTGATCCTGCAGCTTCAGCTCGTTAAAGTCGCGCTCCAACTGTAGAGGATAAAACGCCTCGGCATCGAGTTTAGCCGCCTGCTGATCGGTGGCTGACATTTCACGCACAGGCCGGCCGGGAAAAGCAATCCAGCCTGCCGAACCGTTGTACGCGGTAACGCTGTCACCCCTCGACATGTGCATCACCGAGACGCGCGCATCGGGTGCTTTGGTGTAGATGTCGATCGCAACCGGTGGTCCCTCGGGTATCAGAGCGTTGCCTTTTTCGACCCGCGTGGAAACCTTGCTGAGCGCGGCTTCACCTCC
>JASHXK010000399.1 GCA_030043575.1 Terriglobales bacterium | reverse complement strand
TCTTTAGCTTTTCGCGCGTGACTTCGTCCTTATCGACGCCGGCGAGGCGGAACTCGAGAAGTTGCCGCTGAACGTAGTACTTTGTTGCAGGATCGGTCTTAGAGACATCGAGCGACGCCAGCCCGTGATAAACATCCTGGTTCAGCGAGAGTGCGGTCTGGGCGCTGCTGGCCTTGGTGGTCATGGCGGTGGCGTGATCGCGATAGGCGGCGTCAGGATGAACCTGCTGCATCAGGACGGAAAAATAGGCGGTCGCGTTGAGCATGCGGATGGCTTCGTCGTAGGGCTCCAGCGTGTTGTCGATGGTTCTG
The DNA here is from genome assembly GCA_030043575.1 of Terriglobales bacterium. Classification (GTDB taxonomy): domain Bacteria; phylum Acidobacteriota; class Terriglobia; order Terriglobales; family Acidobacteriaceae; genus Bog-257. Next base: position 2,995 of record JASHXK010000399.1, on the reverse strand, counting down.
GCGCCTTTGACGGCGACGATTTGATCGATGGATTTCTGCGCTGCCGCCAGCCGGTCGTTTTCCATTTTTTCGAAGGCTGCGATGTCGGGTTTGCCGGCGAATACGGTCGGCTGATTCTTCAGATCCTGCGCAGAAGCCGTTGCGATGAGAAGTAGTACGGCGATGACGCGAGTACGGCCAAATAAGATTGGCATGATGGCCTTTCCTAAATTTCAGTGGCGTTTCCCGAAGCGCCGGTGCTGAGCAGCGACGCCTAACTCGGCAGCGGAATCTTACGCTGCCAGCCTCATCTTCCACAACCGGAACGGGATAAAGCGCGTTGGCGTCGGGTGTTTGCCGTTCTCGTTACCCGGTTCCCCCCGCTCGGGCCGGGTCGTCTGCTGCTGCACCCAACCGCGCCGAGGGGTGTCAAATCGCGCCATTCTCTACGCGGCGAACGCCACTCTCCGAATCTGCATCCAACTGTCGCGAGCGATAGCTCTTTCGCCCGCACGCGGCGGACGACATCAGGAGCTTATGAAAAAAGTGATCCGGCGAGGCGCGCTCATCGTGATGGCCTTAGTGCTCGCATTCATTATTGCCGCTAAGGCGCAGCAGACGACTCTGCCTCCGCCGAATGCAAGCCACGCATCGCAGCCGGCGGCATCGTCGAGCGGGCCGGGAACCGTTGGCTCGGATATGCCGCCTGCGACCAGTTCGCAGCCGGCGAACACGTCTGCGCTTCCGAGCGGATCCGCAAACTCGACCAAGACGGCTACCAACTCGACCGCAACCGAGGACAATCCTTACGATCCACTGCTTGAGCCTCCACCGCTACCGAAGAGTAAACCAACTCTGATCGGCGGACTGGCGACCGGCGTGGATCACGTTCGCAATCACCTGACCGTGCAGCCGTTCGGTGGCGGCAAGAAGGTGAAGGTGTTCGTCGACGAGCGCTCGCACATCTACCGCAACGGAGTGGAGACGACAGTGCTCGGTATTCACAAGGGCGATCGCGTCTACGTCGACACCATGCTTGACGGCGACAAGGTTTTCGCCAAGAACGTGCGCGTGATAACGGAGACTGGTCTGGCTGAGGTGCGCGGGCAGGTGATCGGCACCAATCCCGAGAAAGGAACAATCAGCGTGCGCGATCAGCTGTCGGCGAAGCCGGTAACGTTCTCGGTGAGCGGCTCGACGCACTACAGTTCGTCGAAAGGCGCAGCCACCGCGAGCGATGTGCAGCCTGGCGCGCTGATCAACGTGCAGTTCTCGCCGCGCGCCGATAACCGGGACATCGCGCAGGATGTGATGGTGCTGGCCAAGCCGGGTGATAACTATATTTTCTCGGGCACGGTTACTAACCTTGATATGCGAAGTAGTACATTCTTTGTCGACAATCAGGCCGACGAGCAGAGCTACGAAGTACACTTCAGTCCGACGGTGCTAGTCGATGTGCGCTCGTTGAAGGTCGGGCAGGAAGTCACCGCCCGCGCCGTCTTCGATGGCAGGAAATATCAAGCGACCAATATCCGGGTGGGGAATGGCAAGGATCAGGAAGGGCAGGAGTTGAAGGCGCAGTAAGGGATGGGGTGTCATGTCATGGCCTCAACCCTGGAAGGCTCGCTGCACTCCTTCACTTTCTCGCCTCATTGAGAACCATCCCCTTCTAATATTCAGCGGAAGTCCATCACCTGGGCGTTGTCGCGCCTCAGAGCAGCTGACCTGACGGAAGCCTATTTCGGGTTCGGCCGCATGGCTACATATTGCCGACTATGGCAAACCCTGTAGCGAAACTGTTACAGTTGAGCGCGTCAGCTTACATCCCACCCCGGCACCATCGACTAGCGATGGTGCGACGCTATTGCGCTTCTACATAGCGCCGGCGTACTTGGGAGCTCATGCAAATCCTAGATGCCATAGAAAGATTCATCTATCAGTCGAAGCCAAGCCGCTTCATCGCAATCGCGGTGGCGGTTTCGTTTTTCAAAACTGGTTTCTGGTACATCCCCAACATTGCAAGCTCGTGGGTGGTTTCCCGCAATCCATTTCGTAATCCCTGGGATGCTCCCAACTATCAGTACATTGTCTGGACCTGGCTCAGCCCTTTTCTGGCATGGTGTTTGCATATCCGTAATCCGCAATCATTCATGTACTTTCATCTACTATTTTCATTTGCATTCACAGCTATCTTCATTGCGTTTGTGTGGCGCGAATTTGAAGACCGGGAGGCACGGACCTGTTTAGTGCTCTTCCTGGCGCTCCCGGTTTCGACCACAGCATACTTTAATATTGGCTACGATTCGGTAACTCTGGTCCTCATGCTGTTGCTGTTGCTTGTCCGGCGGCGTGCATGGCTGGCTTTACCGATTGGCATCCTGCTGGGAATGCAGCATTTCGAGCAAGGTGAGGTCGCATTCGGGGCACTATTGGTGGCTTGGCTTCTTAGCTTTGTGCTGAAGACCGAAAGCCAATATCCCTTCCAATGGGTCGCGGCTTCGCTTGGTGGAGTGGTCCTGGGAAAGATGGTCTTGATTCTTGTCTTCCATCACTTTGGAGTTCACCTGACAGCCGGAAGGTTATTTATGGTGCAAGCCTTCCACGACCTTTATGCTGCCTGGTTCTACTATCATTTTCAGTACATATTGTGGTCAGTATTTGGAGTGGGATGGATCATGGTGGCAAAGTATGCCGAGCAGGGCAAGTCAGCAGCGGCTTTTGTGGTTGCGGTCTGTGGTCTATTCCTGTTGCTTCCGATGGTAGGTGATGAGACGCGAGTGTTGGCGATTGTTACCTTTCCGCTGGTAGCTGCCTGCCTTTTGTTAAACTCCAATTTTCTGGGCTCGTTTAGCGGCCGTCTCGTTGCGGCCATCTTCGCTGTGTGGCTTATTGTTCCCTACCCATGGGTCCTGGACGGCAAACCACTGGTATCGATGTTTCCATACAATGTTGCTTTCTTCCTGCATCAGCACTTCGGCTGGTTCAATGTGCCCACGAATGATCCAATGTGGCCGAT
>JASHXK010000398.1 GCA_030043575.1 Terriglobales bacterium | reverse complement strand
CATGGAGGCCACGCCAGGAAATCAGCGAAGCCGCTCTCGACGTATAGAAAAAACAAAATTCTGTTTGGGCCAATAAGAACAGCCAGACAGCCGCGGCCAGGTCCGTTCCCGATGAAGGGCCGGACACTGGGCGCGGGCGTGATGGTCCAGATCCGGCAACCGGAAAAAGTTGCGTCGATACTTCGTCTCGAGTGGCGGTCGTCAGTCTTGTCACGTCACTCTGAATCCTAGGTCACTGACATATCTTCACGAGAATTGAGAAAATCGCCGAGGACAAGGGTTTCTTGGCCTTCCTCCATTCACCTTGTCGCCACCGCGTGGTGTGAAGTAAGACCTGGAAACCACCGGATCCGAATCTTCGCATCGAACCAACTCCGATGAGCAGGCTGAACGCTAACGGATCAGTCGCTGCCCCGCCGTCACAAGTCCGGGGCGATGATATGCGCTCCGCACCGACCACCACTTGGCCCTTGTTGGTGGCTACCCCTGTTGGCGTTCTAGGGTTAACGGCTCTGCTGGTATGGCTGTCGGGCGATTGGCGCTGGGTGGAGGGATGGATCTTCGGTGGCTGGTGGGTGTGCTTCATGGTCGCCATGGCTTTGTGGCTTCACTACAAGGATCCTGCGCTGCTGGCCGAGCGCACGCGCCTACCCGGCACCGCGGGTGAATCGCGTACTGATACGGCGATCCTCTTCGCGTTAAAACTGTGCTTCCTGGCCGCGCTCGTTCTGTCGGCGCTGAATGTGCGCTTCGGTTGGCTGCCGCGTCTCCCGCTGTGGAGCGAAGTATGCGGAGGCATCCTGCTCGTGGTGGGCAGTTTCTTCATGCTGCGTGCGTTCGCCGATAACACGTATGCGTCGCAACTGGTGCGTATTCAAAGCGAGCGCGGCCAGCATGTCATCGACAAGGGCGCCTACGGCTTTGTTCGCCATCCCATGTATCTGGGGGCGACTCTGATGTTCGTCGGTGGCCCGTTGCTGCTCGGCTCCGTTTGTGGTCTTCTCGCAGGTCTGGCCGCGGTCGTGTGTCTCATTCTGCGGATCTTTGGCGAGGAGAAGCTGTTGGCACGCGATCTGGAAGGCTACCGGACTTATTGCGAGAAAGTGCGCTACCACCTCATACCGCACATCTGGTAAGCAACCGTCAGGCTGTTCGGCACATGGCTTAATTCCCTGGGGACGCCGATTGGCGTACAGCAACGGCTCATGCGTCATGCGGACATCCGCACAACGATGAATGCTACGGGACGCGGTAACGGCGGACACGGCCGAAGCGCACGGCAAGATCGTAGGATTGGCGCTCAACGGCACGGGAACGGCACGGAGGCCGGTCTGAGTGATTGCAAGATGGTGAGCGCGGAAGGAATCGAACCTTCAACCTACTGATTAAGAGTCAGTTGCTCTGCCAGTTGAGCTACGCGCCCGCTTGTGAGGAAAAGCTACAGAAAGGCCAGCGTGATTATAACATTCGCTGCCACGCGATTTCTCGTCGCACGCTGCGCCACGCGCCAGTTGAGCGGCGATCGATTTGATCCGAGCAAGACGCTGGACCGTGGCCGGATCACGAACCAGCGGGACGCTCCAGTTCAGCGTACCCGATGCGACGATTCAGGTCGACCAGCATGACTCGCTTCGCCGAATCAGCCGTCACTGTAATTGCCGAATCAAAACCTGAAATCGATGCCCATATTCTGCGCCATCTCTTTGGTCGCGCGGCGGAACTGGCCGGAATCGCTGATGAAGCTGGATTGCCCGCCCGTGCTTGACGACAGCGCCTGCAAGCGCGCGCGTCCATAGCTTTCGCTGACGTCCACTCCAATACAGAAGATGCGCACCCCGGCGGCATTGATTTCAGCCGAAGTCTGCGTCGGCGAAGCGTGGCTGTCGATGTTGCGTCCGTCGGAGATTACCAACAGCACGCGATTGGGATATTTCGCGATACGCGCCAGGTGTCCGGCGGCGAAGGCGATGGCATCGTCCAGCACTGCGCCCTTCTGCGGCTTGATGCTATCCAACGCCTCTTCCAGTTGTTGCGGATCGCTGGTTAGATCCTGCGCGAACACCAGATTATGGTCATAGGTGAGAATGAAGGCTTCATCCTGATCGCCCATGTGGCGCAGCATGTCAATCAAGCTATTCACTACAGCCGAACGGCTGCCCTTGTTCGCCAGCGAGGTTTCCACCAGAATGCCCAACGACATCGGCCCAATAGTTGATGGGATGCGGCGCTTGCGCACAACCGCGGGTTCGGAATCGTCGGCCCAGACAGAGGGCGCGGGCGGTGAGACCGTTGGCTTCGCAACCGACGGCGGCTTGGCGACAGCGACCGTGGTTGGCTGCGCGGTCTTTGGCGGCGCTGGCAATACCGATGGAGCAGGCGCGATCGATGCACTCCGCATCGGGCTCGCAGCGCTCTCGTTTGGGGCAGCGGTCGCAGACAGATAATCATTCCAGTCGGACGTACTACCGCCATCCTTCACGTATTGCGCACGCGCAAAGCGCGCGATCTCGATTCCCTGCGGCGTGCCACCCGCCAGATTCACCGCTCGCGCCAGGCACCAGTATCCCTCTTTGCGATTGCGGTCCTTGCCATTGAGGTCTGCGAGCGCCAGCTCATAAACATAGCCGGCATGGTTTGGTTCTATCGCGACGGCGGTGTGCAGATAGGCGCGCGCGGCGACGTAGTCGTGCATTTGCACTTCCGCCGCTCCGGCCGCGCCACTCAGCATCGCATTGGCGCGGCGGCATAAGTCAGCAAAGTCGCCCTCACTCATGCCTGGCGGTCGCACGACCTGTGCCAGGTTGTCCAGGCCGCGGCTTGCCATCGCCAGCAGCTGCGCGGGCTTTATGGCGCCTGGTTGCAGTTCGTTCCTCCCGTCGTTGCTCAACAACGCTAGCGCAATCGCATTATTCTTATCGGTTTCCTCAAGGACGTGCGCCCAGCTGAGCGCATGAGCGACGTTGTTCGCGCGTAGATATTCTCCAATGACGAATTGCAGGGCCGCAGTCTTCAGTGGACCGGCTTGTGCGTGGATGGCGAAATGCTCCAACTGAACCAGCCGGTCGCTCCGATCGACGCGCGCCACCGCGCTGGTGTATTGGCTGAGTTCATTGCTCGCGCCGCTTTGCGCCATTGACGCCGGCGCCATCCATAGCCACGCAATTAGATAAAAGGCTAGAAGCAGGAGACGGCATTTTCTCTGATGTCGAAAAGTCATACCCAAACCAGGCCACGCTACGGTCTAGAGAACCGGCGCCAGATTGTCGTGAAATGGCACCAGTTTAGATGACAACCGTGATTGCGAGGGTGGCTCCGCGTGAGGACTAAGGTGAGGGTTGCAAGCCTTGGCGGGATTGTATTCCGCCTAAGATGATGCCAATCAGAGCCCCGGCGATCACGTCGCTCGCATAATGGTAGCCGTCGTACACCGCGCCGACGCACATCAGCAGGATGGGGATCAGCAGCCACGGCGCAATCCGCGGCAGGAATCGGTAGGCAAACATCAGCACGACAAAGGTCAGCATGATGTGCGAACTGGGAAAAGCGTTCCCATGCACGCCGGCGTGGTCTTGCACCAGACGAACCAGGTGTTGAAAAATCCCGCCGTGCGCACTGCCGATCTGCTGCACTCCCGCGCGATTGGCGGGGCTTTGCGTTGGGAATAGCAGATAGGGCGCATAGCAAATCGCATATCCCACACTGAGGCAGTCCGTCAGCTTGCGAAATGCGCCCACGAAGGCCGGGCGTTTGCGCCATGCCCAGAACACGCCTCCCACAGTGGGGTACAAGGGATAAAAGGCGAAGTAGCCAAACTCAAGAAACTCGATTAGCCAGCTCTTGGCGCGGGCGTGCATCCATTCCATCGGCGAGCCGCCGAACACCGCCGATTCAAGTGCAAGAATATAGTGATTCTGCCAGCCGCTGCGCATCGCCAGCGAAAGGAACGAAATCTCTTCAAAGACCGTGGTGAATAATACGAGGGGGAGCCAGTCGTGCGCGAACTCCCAAGCCACGCTGTCGCCCTGCTTGCCAGCAAGCACCACGATCAGCGCAAACACGCCCAGATTCCACACTGCGTATGCCGGCCAATGGGGAACGCGCTCATGCTGCACACAAACCAGCAGCGTCAAGACAGCATGCACAGCCAGGTAGATTCGGTCGGTCCGATTCATTGGCTCGCATGAGGATAACGCAATGACCGCGCAAGCAGACGAGCCCGATGCATTTTTATAAAGTTCATCTCCTTCAGCTCGAGCCCCAGCCAGCGGGATCGGTGTCTTTCGTATCAGGCGGAAAAATCGAAGTCACGGACTCGTTGTCAGCGGCCATCGCCGTCAGTCCAAAACGTAGTCGCCTGCTATCCATCTGGATAGGGTGCTCTCCGATGAGATAGACACCCTGACATAGAGCTTAGCGCCGACTGTCACGCAGGCCACTCTGCTTCGCGGTAAGCCGCTAATTCACAAGCCTACGTCGATCGCTGGCGCGGCCCGAGGGTTTGGCACCCCGACTGCTCCTCTCATCGCATCACGCTCTTGGAAGGAACAATTATGAGGCTACTGAGATTTGCGGTTTTCCTAATGGCTATGAGCGGTGCCGCTCTATTCCCCATCCAGGCCTACAGCCAACAGGAAGTTGACCCGGACCACTTTGACCACCCCGCGACGCAATCGGTGCAGAAGGCGAAGCCCAGCGCGCATCACCAGGCAGCCAGTCACGTAGCGGCTAATCACGTGAAGCTGGCGAGCCGCCATCACGCCGGCAAAGGATCCCACTCGGCGCGCAATTCGTAGTCGAGTGCGCTGCGGCTTCTCAGTCGAGTTCAATCGCGATGACAGCATTCTTATGCTGCAGCAGCCGGCCAAAGAAGTCGCCCATGATTTTCAACCAGCCGTACTTGCGCCGCAGCAACTCTTGACCGCGCGCCGCTTCGTCTGGGGCGCAAAGTCGCGCTTGGCCATCGACCCACGCGCCGCGCAGGTCTCCGCGAAAATTGCACGGCGCCACCCGAACCCTGGGATTATTGCGGATGCGCTTCACCTTACCCGCACCCGCCTCAGAATAAACGTAAACCGTGACCCGCCGTGACGGGCCGCTATCGCCGCTCGGTGCGAACCATACCGGCGTGCGAACTCCGGCTCCCGTCTTGCGAAAAGTTTCCAGATTCAGATATTTCCCTTTCGCGAATTGCGGCTCTACGTCGGACATTCGAAACATCCCCTTACGCTCAAGATGAGCTCACGGCGCTCCCGGCGGCGGTTTTTGGTGTCACTTATACCCTGCTGACTGCAGCCTGGCCAGCGGTTTCAGCGTTTGGTCCTTGCGCCGTCTTGACCCAGCCGGCCCGGCTTTACATTCTTGCTGCCCATAGGTAAGAATAATTGGCTTATCGCACTGGTTGCGAATCGGGGAGTCAGGTTGAAGTTACGCGCGGGCCTTTTGCTGTTGCTGTTCGTACACGTTCTCTTGCACCCATGGGTGCATGCGATCGGCATGGCGAAGGCTGTCCGCACACCGGTGAGAGTGCTCAGCAGCTTGCCTCCCTCGGAGGGCGGGGTTATCTCCAGCGACCAATGCGAATTGTGCCGCGCGGGACATAATGCTGCCGTCGCGCCTCAACTTCCCCAGTCCGCTCTGCTCAACCCGCGGTGGATTCGCACCACCCTGCAAGCCGTTAACTACGCGTCCCTGCAAGCCGACCGCAGACTCCCATCGCGAGCTCCTCCCATCCTTTAGCCAATTTCGCGTTTGAAAGCTGGCGTGCGCTGGCCTTCGCGCACATTTTCAATCCATGACTTTGGCTTTAGCTACGCACGCCATATCGCGTGCTTACTGATCACCGGTACAGCTAGCTAACTGAAATTGGAGGATGGAATGTCCATCGGTTCGCACTTGTGCTCCCAGTTTGCAAAGAAACAATCGACAGCTTTGGCCGCATTGCGGCGCTCATTGCTCGCCTTGTTCTGCTTAAGCCTTGGGTTTGCGTTTTCGCCGCGGTTAGTTTTGGCGCAGACCTCCGGTTCGTCCTCAATATCCGGCACAGTTACCGATCCCTCCGGCGCCGTTGTCGCGGGCGCGACGGTGCAAATTGAAAACCCGGTCAGCCAGTACACCCGGACCGCTACTTCGGATGGGTCGGGCAAGTTTACCTTCCCCAATGTTCCACTCAATCCATACCATCTGACTGTTAATCTGACGGGCTTTGCTCCCTACAAGCAGGACGTGGATGTAAAGTCAGCTGTGCCGGTGAGCCTGAAGATCACGTTGCAAATCTCGGCGGCGGCAGAAAACGTCACAGTGCAGGGCGAGGCCGGCGACCTGGTCGAGAACGACCCGACCTTCCACACCGACTTAGACCGCGGACTATTCACAAAGATTCCCTTGGAAAGCACCACATCGCAGTTGAGCTCGCTCGTAACCTTGTCATCTCCAGGAGTCGCAGCTGATTCCAACGGCCTGTTTCACGGCCTCGGCGATCACGCCGAGAACTCGTTCTCGCTCGACGGCCAGCCCATTACCGATCAGCAAAGCAAGGTTTTTTCAAACCAGATTCCGGTCGACGCGGTGCAGTCCATGACCGTCATTGGTGGCGCTCCCCCCGCTGAGTACGGCGACAAGACCAGCCTGATTATCGACGTCACCACTCGTTCGGGCATGGGCTCAACCACTCCTCACGGAAACATCACTACCTCGTATGGCACCTTTGGTACAGCCAACGTTGATGGCGATTTTTCTTATGGTGGCAAGAACTGGGGGAACTTCATCGCCATGAGCGGGTTGAACACCGGGCGCTTTCTTGACGGGCCGGAATACCAGGTGTTTCACGACCACGGTAACGAAGAAAACGTGTTCGACCGCGTCGACTACGTGTTTTCAACCGCGGATGCTTTTCACCTGAACTTCCAATTTACGCGCTCCTGGTTTCAGACTCCGAATTCTTACGACCAGGAGTTCCATGACATCAACGGCATCCAGGCGCTCAATCCCTTGACCGGAGCTCCCTTAGGCCCAACCGATCAGCGATCGAAGATCCTGACCTTTGACGTCGCACCGACCTGGACCCACACCATCAGCAACAATGCCATCTTCAATTTGATGGGCTATGTCCGCCGCGACGCCTATAACTACTACCCCAGCAACGATCCCTTTGATGATCTCGGCGCTCCCGACCTGCAGCGGCAAACCGTGGCGCAGCAGCGTTCCCTGCTGAACGCAGGCGCGCTGGCCAATGTCAGCTACACGAAAGGTATCCATAACATCAAGGCGGGTATCGGTTATGACCAGACTTTCCTGAACGAGAACGACCAGCTGGGAATTATCGACCCTACCTTCAATGCTCCCTGCTTGAACAGCAGCGGCTTTCCAGTCAACGGATACTCCAGTCCATCGCAGTGCGCCGGAGCAGGATTGTTCCCGAACACTCCTGCTAACCCAATGGCGCCCGGATCGGCATATATTCCCTACTTTAATCCGGTGCTTCTGCCTTACGACCTGACGCGCGGTGGAACTTTATTCCCCTTCTATGGCCACACCGACGTCAAAGAACTCTCGATGTATGTGCAGGACACCATCAATGTACGTCAGTGGTCCTTCAATCTCGGTATACGTGGCGACATCTACAACGGTCTAACTACCGCCAACCAGGCAGAGCCGCGCGCCGGAATCGCTTACAACATTCAGAAAACCAATACCGTGCTTCGCATCTCCTATGCTCGCACCCTGGAGACTCCCTTCAATGAGAACCTGGTGCTCTCCAGTTTGGGGTGCAGCAACCCAGTCCTTAGTCCGCTGCTAGCCTGCACGTCGAATTCGTTGACGCGACTAGCTCCCGGTTATCGCAATGAATTCCACGCCGGCTTGCAGCAGGCGTTTGGAAAGTTTCTCGTCATCGATGGGGAATATATCTGGAAGTACACGCACAACGCTTACGACTTCAGTGTGTTGGGGAATACGCCGATTACGTTTCCCATCGAGTGGACCAAGTCCAAGATTCCCGGCTTCGCGCTGCGCGCCAGCGTGCCCACCTATCACGGATTCAGCGCTCTGGTAGTGATGTCCAGCGTTGCCGCGCGGTTCTTCACACCGCAAGTGGGCGGAGCCGGAGCTAACCCCTTAGCGCCTTTCGGCGTCTTTCGTATTGACCATGACGAAAAATTCAATCAGACCACTCACCTGCAATATCAAACGCCCTGGAAGCGCGGCCCCTGGATCGGCTTCAACTGGCGCTTCGACAGCGGACTGGTAGCTGGGAACGTGCCCTGTTACGGCATTAGTCCGGGCAATGACTGTCCCCAGTCAACCATGCTCAACGGTATTCCAGCCATTGAAATGGTCGATGCTCTTGGCATCCCCTTAACTGCCGATCAGGAATTTGAAGCGGGCTTCACCTGCAATGGGGTACACGCTACTCCCACCAGTCCTCTGCCTTTTATCTGCCCGGCCTCACAGTTCGGCTCTACTCTTACCCAGGTTCCGCCACCAGGATACGAGAATGACGATAAATATCCACCACGCATTGCCTCCCGCAGCCTCTTCGACACGGCTGTGGGCGTCGACAACATCTTCAAGGGCGATCGATACCGGTGGAGTGCGCAGGTTACTGTTGTCAACCTGACCAACAACTACGCGCTGTATAACTTCCTGTCGACCTTCAGCGGTACTCACTACGTCACGCCGAGAACCGTCGCAGGTCAGATCGGATTTCACTTCTAGCTCGCCCTGGACAGCGCTGAGGGCTCTCAACCATGGTATGGCGGGTTGCTTCCTGCAAGGGTCAACCCGCCATTCGCATCCGATGCGAATGGACTAGCAGGCTGGCATTGAAGGTGAGCTTAGAAGCCACCTGGCTCCGTTGACATCCTTCCATCAGGCATAAATGCAGTGGGAAACGAGCAAGCTTGAACTGCTGACAACCAAGTCTCGCGCAGCGAGACGAAATATGATAGCCCAGCGCTTCAGCGCTGGGTGGGCAGTCATAATAAATCAGAGCCCCTTCAGGGGCGGCACATTGGGATGTCAACAGAGCCGAATACCTTCTGGTCTCGGCTTGGATTTGCAAGCCGTCCCAGACTGAAATGCCACTCGATGGCGAGTGGCATTCAGCAAGAAATATACGAACGGCCCGAAGTAGCGCAAAACAGCATTAGGACTTCCGTTTCCGCTCGGCCCAACGCTTTTTCATCATTTCCGAGATCCGCTTACGAGCAGCCGCGCTCATATGACGGCGCGGACGCGACTTGGCCCCGCTGCCTGCCGGCCGGCCGCGCCGGCGTGCTCCAGCGCCTCCTTCCAGGGCCGCGATCGCCTGATCAAGACGCGCTCGCTCCCTTTTGAGGTCGTTGAGTATATTCTGAATATCCATGCTTCTCCTTTCAATGTGACTCCAAGCCTTGACCTAGTGTAACAGTCGGATTAATTCAGTGCCGACAATTTCTGTAAGATAGACATATTCTCCAAGCTAGCGAACCAGGTGCTAGCCTGGCTGGCACCTAAGTTACGGCTAGACCATGCTCCAATTGGTGGTTCGGTAATTGGAAAACTCAGACCTCAGTTTCGACTGATAAAGTTACCCTGCCAGCCTTTCATGGAAAACTCCCGAAAAGAGGAATGCGAGTGGACGACAAGAACTACCACATGACCCCGCAGCAATTTCGTGATCATGGACGTGACATGATCGACTGGATAGCTGATTATTACGAATCAATCGAGAATCGCCCTGTCCTATCACAAGCAAAGCCTGGCGATATTCGCAAGCAACTGCCGGCTCACGCTCCATCGCAGCCGGAGGAATTCTCTGCGATTTTGGCCGACATAGACAAAGTAATTCTTCCCGGCATCACCCATTGGCAATCTCCCAATTTCTTCGCGTATTTTCCTTCGAATGCATCTGGACCAGCGATACTCGGTGACCTGCTTTCATCAGGCTTGGGGGTCCAGGGCATGCTTTGGGCAACCAGCCCCGCCTGCACCGAACTGGAAACTCATGTTCTCGACTGGCTGGTATCAATGTTGGGACTTCCCGAGAAATTCCTGTCGAGCACGGCTGGCGGTGGAGTGATTCAAGACACGGCTTCCAGTTCTTCTCTATGCGCCATGTTAGCGGCTCGCGAGCGGGCTACAGGCTACCGCAGCAATCGCCGGGGATGCGATGGAAGGCTGATAGCTTATACCTCCAACCAATCCCACTCTTCGCTCGAAAAGGCGGCAATGGTTGCAGGCATAGGCGTGGACAACCTGCGGCTGGTCGATGTGGATGAAGGCTTTGCGATGCGCCCCGACCGCCTGGCCGAACAAATCACGCAAGATCGCAAGGCCGGCTTAGTTCCTTTCTTTGTGTCCGCCACCGTGGGAACTACTTCCTCGAACGCACTGGATCCGCTTCCCGCCATAGGAACTATTTGCCGCGACAGCCATCTCTGGTTCCATGTGGACGCTGCCATGTCGGGCACAGCAGCGCTGTGCCCGGAATTTCGCTACATACAAGATGGGCTGGAACTCGCCGATAGCTATACCTTCAATCCGCATAAGTGGATGTTCACCAATTTCGACTGCAACTGTTTCTATGTCGCCG